>JAGVUS010000011.1 GCA_019136175.1 Chloroflexota bacterium
GGCCTGGATGTCCAGGTAAATGGGATTATTACCGGGAAGCACGGCAGCGCCATAGACCCGGCGGGGATCAGCCTGACGCGCGCCCTGGAACTGGCGGAAAGCGGGATGCCACTGGATACGCTCTCCTCCAATCCCCCTCCGGCTGACCCGGTGGAATTTATCTATGCCTGCCCCGCGGACGTGATGCTGGAATCCATCCCGGTCAATCACCACACCGGGGAGCCTGCCCTTACCTATTTGCGAACCGGCATTCATAAGGGAATGCACGCCATTACAGCCAACAAAGGTCCGGTTGTGCATGGATATGCAGAATTGACCACCCTGGCTGCCAGCCGGAATCGCCGATTCTTATTTGAATCCGCTGTGATGGACGGCGCGCCCATTTTCTCCTTGTTCCGCGGTTCCCTTCCAGCAGTCCAGGTCACTGGTTTCCAGGGCATTCTGAATTCCTGTACCAACCTGCTGCTGGGAATGCTTGAAGACGGAAAAACACTCGAAGAAGCAATTGCCCACGGGCAATCTATAGGCATCACCGAGACCGATCCCAGCGCCGATATTGACGGATGGGATGCTGCCATCAAAATCGCCGCATTGTCCACAGTCATCATGGGAATTCCCCTGAAACCCCAGCAGGTCGACAGAGAAGGGATCCGGTCCGTAACACCCGAAATGATCGCCGAGGCACACCAGGCGGGGGAGCGCTGGAAACTGGTATGTACTGCCCGGCGGGAAGGACCGCGTCTTCTTGAAGCCAGTGTCCGCCCGCAGCGCATCCCTCCCACTTCCCCGCTCTATGCGATCAATGGCACATCCTCCTATGTCCAATTTGCCACGGATGTTTTACCGGGGTTGGGAATCGTGGAAAGCAATCCTGGTCCGGAAACCACGGCATATGGCATGCTGGCGGACCTGATCAATATTTATCGCGGAGTCTGAAATTGCCCGGCACACCCACCACAGTATATATCGGGTTGGGGACCAACCTGGGAGATCGGGCAGCCAACCTGCACCAGGCTGTGCAGAGGCTGGCATCCTGTTCAACATTGCTTGCTGCCTCCCCGATTTATGAAACGGAACCATGGGGGTATGCGGACCAACCCGCATTTCTCAACCAGGTTGTCCAATCAGAAACCAGCCTGACACCGCTGCGCCTGCTCAATTGTTTGAAGAAGCTGGAAGTGGAAATTGGACGCACCCCTACCTTCAGATATGGTCCCCGCGTGATTGATCTGGATATCCTGTTCTTTGGTGATCGCATCCTCCAAACCGGCAGGTTGATGATCCCCCATCCACGCCTGCAGGAGCGCGCCTTTGTGCTGGTTCCTCTGAATGACCTTGCGCCCCAGTGGATCCATCCCGTTCTTGGAAAAACCGTTCAGCAAATCCTGGCTGACGTAGATACCTCTGGAATTCACCCATATAGGTTGGCATGAGCATTCCTCCCCTCCCCCCCTTTGGCAATCATACCTACGTGATGGGAATCATTAATGTGACGCCAGACAGCTTTTCGGGAGATGGGCTGTTAAAGCAGGATCAGGTCATGGAAGCTGCCATCCACCAGGCGGATCAATTCATCGAGGCTGGAGCAGAGATTCTGGACATTGGCGGCGAATCCACCCGTCCCGGTTCCCAAACGGTGGATGCTTATGAGGAAATGAAGCGAATCCTCCCGGTTATCCAGGCAATTGCATCCACCCATCCCCAGATCATTATTTCTGTGGACACCTACAAAGCAGTTGTTGCAGATGCAGCTTTAAGGGCAGGGGCTCACTGGATCAACGATGTATGGGGTCTGCGCGCCGACCCGGAACTTGGTGCAGTTGCTGCCCATTGGAATGCTGGACTGATCTTGATGCACAATCGCTCCAAGCCAAACCAGGTTGAAATTCAATCCCAATTGGGCGGCAGATATATGGTGGCTGAAATCCGTGAGGAATTGCTGGAATCAGTCTCCCTGGCGCAGGCTGCTGATGTTGCCAATGAGCGGATCATCCTGGATCCAGGAATCGGGTTTGGAAAAACGGTGGAGCAAAACCTCGAACTTATAGACCGCCTGGATGAAATCCGTTCCCTGGGCTACCCCGTGTTGCTGGGCGCATCCCGCAAGGGATTTATCGGGTACACGTTGAATCTCCCTCCAAATCAACGCATGGAAGGAACAGCAGCCGCGGTCGCCATTGGCATTGACCGCGGTGCCGATATTATCCGTGTTCACGATGTGATGGAAATGGTGCGC
>JAGVUS010000378.1 GCA_019136175.1 Chloroflexota bacterium
GAGCGACAGGGATAGATCGAAGATTTCCAGATCTGATTGGTGGATTTTGCGTAATTCCGGACCCAGCGGGAATCTCCAGGAACGGAGAGTGCCATCAAAGCCCGTTGAATAGGCGGTCCTACTGTCCGGATGGATGGCAAGGGACCGGATGGGAGCGGTGTGTCCTTCCAGGGTTTTCACCCATTTGAGATCGTCCAGGCGGAGCACTCGTAGTGTCAAGTCCGAGAAGGCTGCCAGCAGGTACATTCCGTCCGGGCTGAATTGGAGAGCCTGGATTCCCCGAACCGGACAGGCAATTGGATCAGGAATCCAATCCCCGCGTGGAATTTTCCAACGGTGAATGAATGAATCCATCCCCCCAATGGCAATCATGGCACCATCCGGGCTGAGGGTGAGTGCAGAAATTCGATCCTGGGGTGATTTCAGGAATTTGTGGGGATTAATTTCAGGAGGCTTGTGGTAACAAGACGCAGCCAGTGCAAAAAGGGTTTGGAAGCCCGTCCAATCTTCCGGGACCTCCGCCTGCCATGTGGATTGTTGAAGAATTTTCAGGATTTGGACAGACCATAGGGGAGGCGCAGATTGAGCCAGCCGCCAGAGATCCTGCAGCCTGCCCTGGGTTTGAAGCTCCTTTATGGTGTACACCCAATCCCCTTCGCTCATTCAGCGTCCCGGTGTAGTACCAGAGATTGGTTGAAGCCAGGAAATCGCACCACTATAACGACTTAGGTCCAGGATTCTCCGGCGTAATGGGGCAGGGGAAGCTTCAAAAGCGGTATGTAGAAGCCTGTGGGAAAAGTCCAGGTTTTCATATTTTTCCCACTGCTGGCTCAAAAAATAATACAAAGCTTTTCGTGTGGGTTCGCCGGGTGAAATATCCAGCGAAACAGCCATGGTGAGTGCGGCATGGTCCTCATAAAGGATGAAAAGCTCACAGATCGCATCCATGGCAGGCTGACTGCCGGATTGAAGGACCTGTTCCTGCAAAAAATCAAGGCTGAGGGTTTGATCCATGGGCGAGAGCCTGGAATACAATTCAAGCAAGGATTGGAAAGCTTCTCTGGTTGGATATTGTAGAATACCAATGATGGATTCCAAAAAATCCTGTCCATGCCGATGCATGGCAGCATGGATTCGCTCCAGTAACTGGTTGTCTGGGTGGTTTTGGAGATATTTCAGAACCAGAGATTTTCCGCCAGAAATTTGTTGAAAAATTGAAAATTGTCCTGTACAGAGAAGAAAGACAGCATGTTGGGATGGATCGGATGCAGGGATATCCATGGAGAGAATTTTTTCCTGCGCTTCCATGGAATCATCATGGATTGCCAGGTGATAGATTGCCAGGATTGCAAATGGATTTCCAGTAACAGCCAGCCTCGTCAGCAATTCCAATGCAACCTCGCGGACTGCCTGGTGAAATCCCCTGACAACACATTCCGCCATGATTTGGACGTTGTCTGATTCCGGCTTCAGAAAGATCTGTGCCAAAACCCCAAATGCTGTTAATGTAGCGTGATCATCCTGGGATAATCCGGAACTTGCCCCTGTAATCAGGATTGTGCGAAAATCTGGTGTGGGTTTCATGTCATTCTGGCTCACTGGTTCCCCTCCTTCCATTGGAGGGGATTGATCCCAGTCAAACGCACGGATCCATCCGGTGCGATGACAATCTCTGCCGGGGGTACTTTGTCCAGATCCTGTAACGTGTAGCGTTTGGAGATGAAGTGGATGGTTTTATTGGAAGAACCAATTAGCCTGTTTGCAGTTCGCAGGTGGTGTTTGTATCTTCCAGCCAGCAGGACATCCACGTTCATCAAAAAACGGTCAACTTCCGGCAGGTTTTGGATTTCCTCCCAGGAAAAACCGGTGAAGACGAGGATGGAGAGGGAAGTTGTCTGGCGTACGATTTCCAAAAACCGGGTTAGAGGGGACATTTGCAGCAATGGTTCACCACCACTGATGGTGATACCCTCCAGGTTTGTTGAATGATCCTTCAACCTGGCGGTGAGGAGATCAATATCCAACACTTGACCGCCATTCAGTGCATGGGTTTCCGGATTAAAGCAGCCGGGACAATTGAAGGTGCATCCTTGAAGCCAGAAGACCATCCGCAGACCTGGTCCATTGGCTTTGCTGGCTGGCTCCAGGTGGTGTATCCGAATCAATGCAGGGCTACCCGGGTGTGTCAATCAGGTTCGCAGGTCAAGCTGATGATCCAGTGGATTGTCCATGGTTTCATCCGCCTCGGGGGTCATTTCTCTCAGGATCACCTCGCCCCCCAGTGCTTCTTCCAGGGCGCGGGTTAACTCGAGGCAGGCTTTTCCCTTCACGCCGCGCACGTGCACTTCCACCTGTCCTTGTTTATTGATGGTGATTTCAATTTCCTGTATATCCATTCATCCCTCCTCACGCCATCCTTCTCAAAACCAGGCGGATTTCTCCCTT
>JAGVUS010000417.1 GCA_019136175.1 Chloroflexota bacterium
GCGGAAGGGAAGGCACCGAGCGCAGGGCTGCGCGGTGTATTCCAAAAATTCAAGGCATGGTTGTTGCAGATATACCGCAACCTGAATACCGGTAAAATGCGGCGGATCAAATTGAGTGATACCATGCGGGATGTGTACGCCCGGATGCTTGCCACCGGTGATGACCTGCCACAGAAGCCAGCCTACTGGCACAATGCCCCAACATCCCCCACCTTTGCCCTGGGCGCAGACCCAAACAACCGGTATGACTTCAATTTGAGAGTAGTAAGCCTGGATGATTTGATTGCCAGCCACACGGACACGCTTGCAGAGAACCCGGACTTCCCGGCAGAGCTGCAACCGAGACAGCGGGACCGGGCAGCGAGCGAAGTCCAAATAAACAACATCATTGCACAGTTTGTACCAGATGATTTGCTGATAGATTTTCACGTCCTGGAACGTGGACCCATGATTATTGGCAGTGATCTAATTGTGGAAAGCGGAAATGGCAGGGCAATCGCATTAAGAAAAATGCAGAGCAGCCACCCGGCGAAGTGGTATGCATACCAGACCGCATTGGCAAGACGGGTGCAGGAGTTGGGATTATCTACGGAAGGGATACCTAACCCGGTGTTGGTGCGGGAACGTGCCAGCACAGTGAATAGAGTTGAATTTGCAAACGAAGCAAACAACCAATCCACCATGACCGCCAGCGCGCTGGAAGTGGCAAGGAATGACGCCAGGCTTGTTACGGATGAGGCATTGATTAACCTTGTCATACAACCTGACCAGAACATAGACCAGGCAATCAGGTCGCGCGAGAATGTTCAGTTTGTAAAGGACTTTGTTGCCGATCTGCCAAAGAACCAACAATCAACCATCATGGCAGCGGGCGGGGAATTATCGGCAGAGGGCTTACAGCGTATCAAGAACGCTATTATTGCGCGGGTATTCACCGGAGAAGCAGGGGAGCGGATTACCAGGGTATTCCTGGAAAGCCCGGAAGTGGAGATTAAGAATATCCAGAACGCAGTATATGGCGCATTGCCAGCACTTGCCCGGATGGATGGACAGTTGAAACTTGGCACCCGTGATGCTGACCTGGCAATTACCAATGACCTGGCAGCGGCGGTGGATATGTACGCCCGCTTGCGAGCGCAGCGAACGAGCGTGAAGAATTACTTACAGAATATCGGTTTGTTTGAAACAGAGCTGACCGAATTTCAAAGGATGTTGCTGCGATACCTGGACGCCAACGCCAGAAGCACGAACCGGATACGCAACCTGATTACAGGGTATGCAGAACTGGTAATGATGCAGCCGGACCCAAACCAAATGGACTTATTTGGGGATGTACGATTGACAAAAGGTGAATTACTGGACGTTGCAGCCCGCAAGCTGGGGACTGACACCGAGTTTGCCAGCGCGGAAGATGCAGCACCGGTGCCGGGCGGCGGTGGAATCAAGGTGACGAAAGACATCACCGGCAATGAACCGAGCATAGTACCAGAGACGCCACGAATAACGATCCCTGATACCAGGATGGATGATGAGCAGCTTGCGAACTACGCCAGGGCATTGGTGCGCCAGGGGGATGAAGCAATCCGGTTGGCATTATCGGACGAAGGGGACGAGGGTAAAGCCCGCTTACAGGCAGCCATTGACAAGGAACGTGGTACCCAGGAGCCAGCGCAAGCAGGCAACCAGGCTGATACGGGAATTGAGGAAGCAAAATCTTATATCGGACAGTTTAGAAAATTACCCGGTGGTAGAGTTGGGCGGATCGTGGGTGTGCTTATAAAAGACGGTGCGCATACCGGTTATGTGTTTTCGTTATCCGATGGTACGTTCAGACCCTACCGGGACATGAAAACAACCGCTTTTATTGGGGACGATGTAAATAACATTAAGCAAGTTGCCACACCAGGAAACGCAAATAAATTCCCGGATAGGCTAACAGATAGAAGCATTATTCCAGATGGATACATCTATGAAGAAGCTGCGCCGGCTGAGGTGGCTGCGGCTGATGCGCAGGAAGCGCAGATGAGTGCCGATAAACAACCCTGGCAAATGACCGAAACAGAATATGTGCGGAGTAAATTCAAGCCCGGTGTCAATGAACCGTTTGATCTGGGGCGCGAGCACAACCGATTATTGCAAGAGGCTATACAGCGCGGTGAGAACGTTCCACAAGAGGTAATTGAAAGCACTTCTCAGCGTAAGCTTGACCGGGCGCAAGAGCAAAGAGACGCAGAGGCGGCTGAACGGAGGAAACCGAGAACGCTATCCAGTTACGAGAAATGGAAACGATCACGGTTCATGGATCAGTTTGCTGATTTGCGATCCCGAATTGCAGGATTGCCGTGGGCTGAACGAGAAACGGCAGTATCAAACTTTGGCCGAATGGTTATCGAAACAGCCCAGGCTGAAGGTGTTGAAGTGCCAGCAGAAGAATATCTATCTTATCCTGACCTTGACCCAGCGCAAAGACTGGCGCGGGGCGAGGAAGTGACGCTTGATGAAGCTGCAACCGTGACGCCTGAGCGGGCAGAGGCGGCTGAACGGATGAAACCGAGAACGGATCAGTTTGCCGACTTGCGATCCAGAATCGTAGGATTGCCGCTGGCTGAAAAAGAAACGGCAGTATCGAACTTTGGCCGGATGGTTGTGGAAACAGCCCTGGCCGAAGGTATTGATGTACCACCGGAAGTATTGGCGGATTACCCTGACCTTGACCCAGCGCAAAGACTGGCACGGGGCGAGGAAGTGACGCTTGATGAAGCTGCAACCGTGACGCCTGAGCGGGCAGAGGCGGCGCAGGCAGTCAAACCGCTGACGGTTGCACGAACCTATGATGCATTCCGTGCCGGCAATGCCCCTAAAGAGGAGATGGGGGTTGGGGCAAATGGCGAGATGATTACTGGTTATTCTGGTGAAGCATACTCGGCGGATTATATGGTGCCCTCCGATGAAACAGGGCGAGGATTACGCTGGGTTTATGTTTTATCTGACGGGCGACGGGTATCGCAAGATGGTGTTGTGCGGATTTTGCATCCCGAGGTTTGGGACCGAATCAAGGATTATTCAGCGGATAAGCGCGCCAGGGCTGGATGGAAGGCACTGACTGACGAGGAACAGATTTCATCCATTGCGGCTATTGACTTCACGCCGGCATTTGAGAGGGGAGAGCAGGTCGGTGATTATGTAAAGCGGATCGGGCATCCGATTGGTCAGTATGGAGCGGGAAACAATGTCAATAGCGCGCTGCATGAGATTGCTATGGTGCGCAAGTATGAGTACCAAACCGGGCGGAAGATAACCGATATTCTGGATGCGCGGGAAGAAGTTTATCTCCGGCAGTACATGGCACTGCGCTATGGATTGTATTCGGTACGAGATTTTACAAAGAGGCAGTTGTTCCGCTTGTCGTCGTGGGCAAGGATGCAAAACGGATGGACGCGTGATTATGGTGACACGCTAAACATGGTTGAGGCGGAGCTGCGCCGAAACGGGATCGAACCGGGCAAGCAAGAACAATTAGAGCGGTATATTAGCAGCCATCCGAGGGAGAGGTCCACAGAAGCGGCGGTAGAGCCGGAAGCCCCAGCAGCCGTAACAGCGGAGCCGGAGCAGCCCCAGCCCCAAACACACGCCCTGGCAGACCCGACAACCCAGCCGACATTCTTTGACCAGAGTGCGGAAGATATGCCGTTATTCAGTGAAACACCAATGACAGCAGAGGAAAGCGCGTTTACCGCCACAGAACCAGGCGCAAAGCAGCCAGGATTATTGGAGGAACGACCTGCATTTACCCCCACCAGCCGGGTATTGGATGTAACGATTGTGGGTGCAGGTGTCAATAAGCGTGTTCGATTATCGTTGGATGATGTTGCTGCCATCCGCAAGCTGGCGGATGAAAACAAAGGCGCAGAAGTATCCTGGAGGATTGTCAGCCAGGATGGTGACATTCAATACAAGGTTGGCAAAGACCTGAAAGACCTGCTACCGGACGTGCCAGAGGGACAGGATGCGCTATTCCAGCGGCGGACAGTGACTGATACGCCAGAATTTAGGGAATGGTTTGGGGATAGTAAGGTGGTTGACGAGGATGGGAAACCGCTGGTGGTGTATCATGGGACACGCGGCAATTTCAATACGTTCAGGACGCGCGGCGGCGAGATTGGCTATCACTTTGGGGACGTGACACAGGCCACGCACTTTACCTATGAACCCTTTAACCCTGACGATATTCCCGGTTTGTCACGCGAAGGGGCAAACATTATGCCCGTTTATCTGCGCATGGAGAACCCGCTGCGGATTGACTTTGACCCAACGGGGTGGAGCATCGAGGACATTGAGCGGATTTTCACGCAGATCGGTGAGACAAATCACGCTGAGGTATTGGCCGGGTGGCGGGATCGCATTGAACAATCTTATGACCGGACGGTGCGCGATATCTGGGGTGGACGCCGGGCGGGAGAGATTGACGGCGAGGCTGCGTTACAGGCCGATGCTGAGGCAAGCGGCAAAAAGGTTGAGTTGCAGGTGCGGGCGACGCTGGCATACTTGAAGTCGCTGGGCTATGATGGGATCATCTACCTGAACGAACACGAAGGCGCGACGCGGGATATATCTTACATGGTCTTTGACCCTGAGCAGATCAAGAGCGTCCACAACCGGGGCACGTTTGATCAGGCTGATCAAAACATTCTGTTCCAGCGTCCATTGGTGGCGCGGCACAATTTGACAGAGCAGAACTTGATTGATGCGGATCGGCTGGGGGGTATGCCGGTGCCGAGTATTGCGATTACGCCGGGAGAGGTTGAATTTAGCAGCTATGGCCCGATCACGCTGGTCGGGCGGCGACCCATGATTGACCCGGAGCGCAGTCGGTTGAATGAGGTTTACGGCGGCGATGCTTATTCGCCGGTAGCCCCGCGCCAGGTGTGGGCGCCCGTTCCCAGAAAACTGGCAGAGAAGATCACGGAACGGCTGCGCGCCAAAGCCAAGATAAACAGTGACGCCGATTACGATATGCATATCAACATGCTATGGGATTATATGGTCAACCATCCCAATAAAGATCGGGCAATGGAACTAGCGACCCGAGAGGGCGGATCAATCCGACGAGCGTTTTTGTCCGAGCAGGGGATTACTGTCCCGATAGTGATGCGCCCGGTTACGCAGCGCCACCATTTTTCAAGCAGTCCAGAGGTCTTAGACTTTGTGCGCAGCCAGCCGGAAGACGCGTCCAGTACGAGTTATCGGGAAGGGTTAACCGGCGCGTATTTGCAGGCGATTGAGCGACATGCGCGAGAGAAATTAGCAGAGAGGAACCCGGATTATACCCAGGAAGATGTTAAGCGCTACATTGACAGCGCTACAAATGGTTATGTCGGCAGTGACGGTATTTTATACTTTGCCGAAGCCGATTCAATTGCAATGGACGCCAGGGCTATCATCAGAGGTGAGCAAACAACCGATATAATGGCAACCGATAAGGCCGTTCAGAGTGAATTTACGCCAGAATTAGAAGCCAAATATCAGCGGTGGGTGCGCGAGTTGCTAAGTGTATTCAAGGAACCGCTTATCGAGGTTGGGCGTAAGAAAGTTGAAGTCAACCTGGTAAATCTTGTGGACGCTATGACTCGTAAAGCCACAAGGGGCGGCGAAGGCGGAATGACCCACGCTTCACCTGGACGGGTGCGATCTTATCTTGCGCGCAAATTCAAGTCAATTGCAGAAATGCACAAGTTTGAAGATGCCCTGGTATCTGAAAAGCAATTCCACGAATGGGAAGAGTCCGGCGATCTGGAAACGTTGGCTCATACATTCGCAGAAGATGCGATGCGGCACAGCCGGGGATCGAGCGGCAATGAGTTTATAGACTATGACCGGGCACGGAATCTACTATTAGAAGCGGCCAGGTCGCGCAAGATCAGCCGTGAGGGATTGCGTTCCATTGGAAGCATGTATGGGTACAATCTTTCGGATTTGGGAATCGAAGCCGGATACCAGTATCTAAGAACTTTATCCAATGCCCCAACCGAATACTTTGAGGCGAAACCGCAGCGGGCGGTGTACTTTGACGAGTTTGCTGGGGCGGTGGTGCCCGAGGGTGTTGATCCGAAGGTGATTGAGATTCTGGAACGGCGAGGAATCGAGTATCGCACTTACCCGATGCGCGACAATGCGGCACGTCAGGCGGCGGTTGAATCGTTTTATGATCAGCCGGATGTGTTATTCCAACGGCGGCGGCGGGACCGGGTGACGGTTGAGCCGGTGACTGACCCCAATGCACGTCATGGGGATATGCGGATTGTGGGGAATGTGTACTGGAGCGAAGGCAGGGAACGCAGGCTGATTGCCTACCTGCCAGAAAGATATGATGTTGGCGAGTGGCGGGACAGCCAGCGTGGACGGTTTAGAATTGTTGGGCTTGACCCGCAGGATGCTAACTATTGGATCATTGAGCTGGAGGGCGGCGGCTTTACCAGGTTCAACCCTGGCGAGACGGAAGCCAATGCCATTAATGCACCGGTTGGATCGGTGGACGCTGGAAATCCAAACCCGCCAATTGCACAGGCGAGCGCAGAATACGCCAGGAATACCATCAACCCCATCCTGGACGCATTGGAACGCAACATAATGACAGCAGACCGGCAGCCCCGCAGTGTACCAGGGGCAAGGGAAATGCCGGAGCGGACACAGCGCATGTACCGCACCTGGGCGAGCAAGGTGCAGGGGCAGATGAGCAGCGCAAAGCTGGCAGCCACCCGCATGGGCGAAGGATACCGGGACGCTGCACTACTGAACTACACACGGAAAACCAACCTTGATAGTATGCTGGAAGTGATATTCCCCTACCAGTTTTGGTACACCCGCACTATGCTGAATTGGATGGGGCGATTCCTGGACAAGCCTAGCATATTGACAAACTATTACCGCTTCAGGCAGATGCAGGAACGACACAAGCGGGATGGCTTCCCAACCAGGTTGGAAGGGAAGATTGGAATACCATTCCCATTCCTGCCGGAAGGCATGGGCGATGCCCTGTATGTGGACCCGATGAAACAGATATTCCCCTGGGAAAACTTTTCAAGACCGCTGGACAAGATTGCAGACGAACAGAACACGGTTGAGAAAAAGGCGGTATCCATCCTGGGACGCTGGGCGGAAGAACGCACGTATGACCCGGCAGCAGTACAGAACGCACTTGACACAAAGAAAGGTGAGTTATGGGGAGCTGCCCTGGCAGAAGCCAAACAAAGCAGCGAGCTAAACTATGACGACCCGCTATCATTGGTGAGCGCAGTAATGACCCCCAGCCTGCCCCTGTATTGGGCTGCATTGGCATTAACCGGGCAGGAAGATAAGATCAGCCAGCTGCCATTTACCAGGATGGTACAGGCAATGACTGGACTGGCAGGCGTGGGCGAGCCGGGTGGCGTGAACCTGGAAAAAGGGATCAGGCAGACACTGGACATGCCCGAAGTGGACAGGTGGCAGGATTACCGGATTGACCGGGAGCTTGCAAACATGGCAGCCGATGGACGCATTACACCAGAAGAAGCGGTGGAAGCAATGGTATCCAGGCAGGGTGAAGTATTTGACCAGGCACGATCCCGCGTGGGAACACAACAAGGGGTACGGTGGTTATTCTCTGCTTTCCTGGCGGACCTGTACCCAGAAGGTGAAAAGACCCAACGCCAGAACGCAGATGAGTATTACCAGGCAATTGAGAAATGGACAAGCGGCGACACGGACGCCATGCAGAAGTTTTATGACGAACACCCGGACTATGAAGCGCGCATGGCAGCCCTCCGGGATCCACAAGAGCGGTTGAAGTCCTATCTTATCAGTGAGGTTTGGGACCGCTGGAACGAAGCAGACCGGGTGACAAAGAAGGCGGCAGCGGAACAGCTGGGCGATATGTTCAACCAGGCTTTCCTAGACAAAGAAACTCGCAGCTATGACGCCATTGACACGGAAACGCTTGCGTATTGGGCGAAGATGCTGGGCGGCGACATGATAGAAGGCACCCCAACGGTGCCGGAAGGAACAGCCCTGCACGTACCACCGCCAGAACTGCGCCAGGAAGTTGAATCATTTTACACGGAACGGGATGCCAAATTCCCCAACATTGGCGATTGGATTGGTGTATCACAGGGAACAGAAATGACCGTGCCGATTGTGGATCAGTATTATGAGTGGCGTACTGACTGGCTTGCAGAACACCCGGACGCCATCCCCTATATCCTGGGTGATGACAACGACCTAACCGGATTGCCGAATAACATTCAATCGGTGGTGTTCAAGTACCGGAGCCTACGGCAGAACCTATACCCGAACATCTTTGAACTGCAAGAACAGTATTTCAACATAGCAAAGGGCGACAATGCCGGGCGCAAAGCCTACCGGCAGCAATACCCGGAGCTGGAAGAATATTGGGAGTGGCGGAAAGCCTACGCAGCCCAACACCCGGAAGCAGCAAGCTATATCCTGGGTGAAGATAGCCTGGCGGATATGATTGCCGGTGGGAACGCATACAACAGCAAGACCACCCCGGAGCTTGACGAACATGCTATGGCAATGTTTAGCCAGGAATTGCGCCTGGCATTGACCCGGAAGGTGTACGCAAATACACCGCTGGGACAAGGCGCATGGAAAGAAATAAACTTTATTTGGAAAGCCCTGGGCGAGCCGGGCGGAAGCATGGCAAGTTGGATGAGTGATACCGTTCTGCCCGCATTTGGCAGGTAGGGTACTTGTGTAGACAGTACATATATGCTATACTGAACTTGCCGACAGAGGCAAGAACCCGCGCGATGTATTTCGTGCCCGGTGTTTTATTTAACATCATCATAAGGAGAATGAAGATGGTTGATGAGGTTCAACCCACCCAACCGGCGCAGGTTGGAGAGCAGCAATCGGAAACGGTTGCACAAGGGGCAGGACAATTAACCCCGGAGACGGTTCAAGGATTAATTCAGCAAGGCGTAAAAGCGGCGATGGAAGAAATCCGGCGGACCGAACAGAGCCAGCGTGACAAGCTGGAAGCGCGCATCCGTAGAGAAACGGAACAGCGATTAGCGGCAATGAAGGCAGCTGGAATTGAAGTGACGGACGACCAACGCAAGGCGGTTGAAACCGTAACCCGCAAGCAGATTGCGGAGCCGGTTGAAGAACCGGACAACGACCCAATTTCAGAAGCAGCCAGCGCGATGATGGACAAGGCAGGTGTTGAAATCCTGGAGAGCGACCCGGAAGCTGCGCTAATGAAGGCAGCCCGATCACCAGAAGAATACCTGGCAGCCACGAAGAAAGCGATTGCCCTAAAGAAAGCGCGTGATGGTGGTGCAAAGGCAACGATAAAACCGCAGGCAGAACCGGAGACCCCTGAACCCCAGGACAACCCGGCGAGCCGTGTGGTGCAAACCGGAACCGGAGGACCCGGAGCAGGCAAGGAA
>JAGVUS010000181.1 GCA_019136175.1 Chloroflexota bacterium
GTTGATCATCAGCCATAGCCCAAAACCGGCTGCCAGCCAGATCAATCCATCCGCCCGGGAAAGGTGCATCATTCCCGCCAGCACTCCCAACATTCCAAAACCAGCCAGGTGTTTTTGACAGTATTTAATCTTTTCTGTTGACCGAATGTTCAATAAGCCAGTCCGGTTCCCCAACATCAGGAACAGGGTTCCAAAGACCATGTACAGACCAAAGGTTTCCGGTAACGTCAGAAGTGTCAGATAATATCCGGGAAAAACAGCCAGCAAACCAGCCATCCATGCCCGCCTGTGCCTCTGATTCTCCATTGCTTTCTCATCCACAGTGTAAGCCAGGGATGCCGTCAAAGGAGGGATGAAAGCTGCAATCAACAGGAAAATCAGCCGGACAATTCCAAAGGACGAGGTGTGAAACAACCAGGAAGACAACGCCGTCAACAGGGTGGCTGCAGGCATCCAGTACGAATTTGCCGGAGACTCAATGGTGTCCGGATTATTCAGGTAATTCCAGAGATAAGGCTCCACATATTGCCCGGTTGAGGTGAATGCCACACCCGACGTATAGTAATACTCAGCATCCATATAGCCCGGAACGCGCTGGATCATTGCTGCAATTCCATATACCAATACAGCCGCCAGAAACAGGACATAACCTCGATACCGGTTCATCTCAATCTGCCGACTGTACCCAACTAGGGTTCCTCAAACTGGTCAATCCATGTGGCAGGTGGATGGGTAGCCCACCAACGGATCCAATACAGACCCAGGAGAAGAACAGAAATCAATGGAAAGAACATTACCGGGCTCTGTTGGGGGGAATCTCCTGGACCAAGGGTGACAAGAAAAATTCCCCACAATCCAACCAGCAGAACCAACATCAGGATGACGTTAACCCACCCGCCACCTGCAGACCAGCGATCCTGCAGCCCTTTCATTAATAATACCAGTGCAGGAAAGACAACAATGAAATTGCCCGGGTCCGTCTGAATTCCGCTCCACTGGCTGAGGACAAGCGTCAGGCTGACCGTCCAGAGAAATGCCCGATTTTCTGCTTTCCGATGGATAAACCATTCCGTCAAGAGAATGAGACCCACCATTGCTGATAACGCATAGCCCAGTCTTTGCCCAATCCCCGGCAGCCATTCAGCAAATGCCGCACCAGGTGTGCCAGGAGGGTTGTAACCGGGATACCGCAGCACTTCCCGAATATTTTGCAGGATCCAATCCGGAACGAGCAGCGCAACGGATGCTGATAGGATCGCAAGAGTGGCAAAAAACCATCCGACAATTTTCCATCGCCGCCTGGCAATCGCCCAGATCAGGATATAGACAGTGATCAGAATGACCACTTGCGGTTTCATGGTTGAAAATGCCAATAAAACACCTGCCAACTCCTCATGGCGGGCACGAATCGCCAGGATCACCCCTGTAAGCATCAAAGCAACCAGTATGACAGCGTTTCCATTGATTAACGGTCGAACTGCATGGTACCAGGTTATTGAAAACAGAAAAAACACCGCAAGAACAACGAGTCCGGGTCGCCAACGCATGATCCGAAGGCATAACAAGGACATCAACACCAGGCTGATTTCCAGTAGGGTCATCCATGCCGCCCGGGCAATATTAAAATCATCCACAAACGCGAATGGAAGAAAGATAATGATGGAATACAAGGGGTAGGCAACCCTTAACTCATGTTCCCCTGCCACGGCAGGTCTGCCATAGACCATTTCCTGGATCTGAAGTGCAGTCTCATCTGAGTATGGGCTGATCCCATCTTCAATCAGGCTCTTCGTCCCCACCCAATGAACCAGGAAATCCGTTCCCCCCGGATTTTGCACGGCATACCGATAGTTGGCATACCCGACTCCCCCCAATACCGCCAGTGCCAACAGGATGGCACCAATCCAGGCAAGGTTTGATGATTTTCTCCGATTTCGCACTTGCTTACTTCCTCCGATGGTGAAACAGGACTTCGTCTATTATAATTCATGCAACTTCATCCATTTCCTTACACCTGCTCAACAACCATGAGAATCAAAGTTTCCCTGGCACAACTCCAAATACAATTCGGTCAACCGGAGCAAAATCTTGCCCGGGCAGAACTGATGATCCAGGCAGCAGCCCGGCAGGGCAGCAAGGTGATTCTCTTGCCGGAACTGTGGACCACCGGTTATGATCTGGCTCATTCCCAACAACATGCTGATACCAACCAGAAACTCCAGCCAATCCTTGCAGCACTTTCCAGCACACATAAAATCTGGATTGGCGGCTCGTTAATTACCCGGCAGGATGGCAAAATCTTCAACACCTTCTTCCTGCACAACCCTGCCGGTTTGGAGGCGGCATGCTACTCAAAGCTGCACCTTTTTGGCTTGATGCAGGAAGAGCAGTATTTCACACCCGGAGCAGCGCCGGTCTCCACTCCAACCCCCTGGGGTTCCACCGGGTTGTCCATTTGCTATGACTTGCGGTTTGCAGACCTTTTTGCCGCGTATGCCCTGCAGGGCTGCCCGCTTGTATTCTTATCTGCTGAATGGCCTGTCCGGCGCATCCTCCATTGGGATGTGCTTACCCAGGCTCGAGCAGTTGAATTCCAGATGTTCCTGACAGCTGTGAATGCCGTTGGGGAAATTGGAAATGCAGTTTATGGGGGACGCAGCGTCATCGTTTCGCCTTGGGGAGAGGTCATTGCCCGCGGTAGTGATCGCGATGAGGAACTGGTCACTGCGGAAATTGATCTGAATGAAGTGGAACGAGTACGCAAGCACATGCCGGTGCTGCGCGACAGGCGTACAGATTTGTTCCCGGACTCGCTTTAAATATCAGTGACCCGTTGTTTGCCCCAAACCAATTGAATCCGGTCGCACAGAACGGGATAGCTGGTGGAAGACCAGGTACTCGCCAATTTTTCTTTCCTTCCACGACAATCCCATTTCCAGGAATTTCTCCCTGAGATAATCTTCCAGGGCTGGATTGCGGGTGGTGATGTAGGCAACATGATCCGCTTCATTCACCAGCTGTTCATACGGCTCATACCGATCATCCCGCTCTGTATAACGAAAATCCGGGTGATATGGCAGGCGGGGGATAAAGATGAGTTCCTCCTGGGATTGGAACGCCAATGGATAGGAAACCCAGTAATTGGTGTAGCCCCTCATCTCCTGTTCCGTTTTCAGGAATGCAATCAAATTATCCATTTCACGGTGATCCACCCGGGCAGGTTCATAAAATTGGGTGGTCAACCCGGGGGGATTGACATTTGCACACTGGATATTACCCCAGATCTGGAATACCAGGATAACAGCCAGTGGAATCCATCCCCACCGAAAGCGGTTCACCCACTCCTGGAAGACATAGGCAGCAATCAGCACAAGGAAGAAAAATGCCGGTAGAAAATACCTGCCGGATGGATCCACCCCAAAGGAAGTGAACAGGAACCCCGCCACAAACAAGCCCAGGCACCCCCATATCAGGGAAAACACGCTCCGGGCTTCAGTATTTTTTCGTATATTCCTGATGGCTGTAATCATCACGCCCGTCCAAATGACAAGGACGAATGGAATCAGAGGCAGCGCCAGCCATTGAACTTCCCATGGGGGGCGCATCCCAATGGCTGCTGGAACACCCAGAACCACAAAATTCACAAGATGCTGGATAACCCGGGAGAAATATCCGCTACTTTCAACTGCCACAGCTGAACCAAACATCTCCTGGATTAATAACCCCAAATCATGGTTAACAGCAAAGACAATCCAGGGAGAGGCACCAACTGCGCTGCCAAGAAGAATCCAACTCAACCCGGCAGCACAGAACTTCCAACCGCGGTACTGGATCAGTACGACAGCCAGGAACAAACCAACCGGCAGGATGTAAATCCCGGTCAATGCATTTGCCCATATCCCCAACCCGGCAACCAATCCAAACAGGATGAACAATGCTGCCAGTTTTTTAGCAGAAGGAATTTCCTGCTTAACCAGGTAATTTCGGATCCTCCAGCCAAGCCACAAAATAATGTTGCCCAGCAGAAGCGCTTCTCCATACCCCCCCAAACTGGCTGTAGTATATAAAGTCATGTTGACCGGGGGGATTGCCAGGAGCGCCGCACCGATCAATCCTGCCTTTTCGCCAAACCAATCTTTCAGAACAAGGAATGTTGTTATAATCGTTCCTATATATAGAATGGTCTGAACCAACCGGATCACCCAGATATTCTGCCCGAAGAGGGCAAACCCGGCAGCAACCAGCCAGGCATCCAGGCTCCCCATGTATGCCTGACCATAGAAAAAGATGGGGCGTTCTCCCTGGAGAATGTGCCGTGCCATCAAGGCGACAATGGCTTCATCTGAGTTAAATGGAACAACTTCTGCAATCATTAACCAGGCTTTCCACCCAGCTGCTGCCGTCAATATTAAAAATAGGATCAGCCAATTTTTCCAATGTGATTTCATCGCCTTGATTGTACCCACAAAACACATCCAATGAAACAATTTTTACAGAAAATGATACCTGGAATGAACAGGCTGGCTCCCCACCTGGTAATTGGTCTCATTTCTGTATTTTACTTGATTGGGATTCGTTCAGTACCTTTCCATCCTGACGAAGCCACCCATATCTATATGAGCCGGGATGTTGAACTGTTTCTATCCAGCCCCCTGGATCTTGCATGGAACTCGGACACGCCAGTAACACCCGCGATGCGATACCGCCTGATTGATGCTCCCATGACCCGATACCTGGTTGGACTTGGCAGACTGGTATTCAACCTTTCACCCTTATCAGCCGATTGGGATTGGAGCAGCAGCTGGTCAGAAAATCAGCAGAATGGTGCGATGCCATCCGATCAGTTGCTTTGGGTGGCAAGAGCATCCAATGCCATCCTGTTCCCATTCACGCTCTACCTGATGTATCAATCCGGTACCCTCCTTGCTGGTTCCCTGGGAGGTTGGCTGGCAATTGCATTGAGTGCCGGCAATGCGTTGCTCTTGCTTCATACCCGCCGGGCAATGTCGGAAAGTGCTTTATTCTTTTTTACTTGTTACATCATCTATGCAAGCCTGAAATGGGAAAGGAGAAAATGGCTGCTTGGGTTTCTCCTGGCATTGGCGGTCAGTTCCAAGCATTCTGCCATTGCCATGTTGCCATTGATAATAAGTGCAATCCTTGTGGATAACTCCATAAATAAACAAACCTGGAGGAATAAACTCCTCCAACTCCTGGGTACGGGGATGGCTTTTCTGGCTGCTTTTGCATTCTTAAATCCTGTTTTCTGGCAGCACCCAGTCAAGGCACTCCTAACCTCATCCAGTTTAAGGACTGATTTATCCACCAGGCAGGTTCAAGAGATCGGGTTGATTGCCCCCCAGCTCACACTTGTCAACCCCGGCGAACGAATTGTGGCAGCCATTGCCCAAAGCTTCTACGCCCCACCAGCCATCAGTGATGTTGGAAACTACATCAATGCACAGCAGGAATCCACAATCCGTTACCTTTCCAATCCTATCCACAATATTGGACGGGATTGGATCTCGGGTTCTCTCGGATTGATCTTCCTCATCTCTGGTCTTGCAATGGCTATGCGCAGCCTCTGGGCGAATACCCCCCGACCATGGCATATCCTCTTCCTGCTGATTTCCTTTTTGGGATGCCTGCTGTTTTACCTGATTTTCATCCCCCTTGCCTTCCAACGATATGTCATTCTTCTCTTTCCGTCAGGAATCCTGCTGATTGATTATGCAATCGTCACTCTCGTCGCGAGATTACATTCCCGGTCAACAAAAAAATCCGGTGCAATTCCCACGAATCGCACCGGATGAACTTCCATTCAGTCTGCACTAGATATTTCGCTGAAATACGCGGTGATTCTTATAAGGAACCCCACCCAGGTTAATCAAATCACGGCGCATCTGGATTGCAGTTTCCGCCACCTGGGTCATTTCCAGGTGCTGGAATCCATAATCTTTCACCGTTTTTTCCAGTTCAGTATACATCAGTGCCGTGCCGCCCCGTCCCTGGAATTCAGGCAGAACGCCCACCCCATTTCCGGAAACCCATTTGGTTCGTTTCAGTTCCAGCATCATATCAGCAATACCCCAGGGAGTCAGCCTGCCGCCAGCGCGCTGCAGGGCAGCCGAAATATCCGAAAAGCCGAACAGGAACCCCACTGCTTCGCCATTATGTAGAATGATCTTGATCAACCGGGGATCAGCCACCATAATGATCGCATCCAACTGGAACTGCACCTCACGTTCTGTAAATGGATAATACTCCCAGTTGTTAACAAAGGCTTTGTTATACGTCTGACCAATTCGCCACGCCCACTTTTTTAGCTCGGAACGTTTTTCAAAGTTCCTTACCTCAAACGTACCTCTTTCAACAACACGCCTGGCAATCTCCCGGGCTTTTTCCGGCAAGGTAAAATTATCCTTGTAAAGGTAACAGGACACAAAGTCCACCTTCTTCTCAAACCCGGCATTCTCCAGCAAGGTCTTGTAATAGGCATGGTTGTAATTCATCATAATCATCATCTGCCGGTGCTCAAATCCTTCCACCAGCACGCCATAACCATCAAATGGGCTGAAGCCCTTTGGACCAATCATCCGGTTTAATTTCCGGGCATGCGCCCATTCATATGACCTTTCAAATAATGCATTTGCCACTTCCTGGTCATCCACGCTTTCAAACAAGTAAAAAGCGGCGTCCCGGGTCTCATGATACTGGTTGTAAGGAATCAATTCCATGGCTGCAATCCGCCCAACCATCTCTCCATTTTTTCGGGCAACAAAAAAATCTGCCACAGAATGTTCATAAAACGGATGCTTGTCCGGGTTCATCATTGTTTTGATATCACTGATAAATGGCGGCACCCATTGGGGCGTGTTCTTATAAATCCCATAATGAAACATGATAAATTCATTGACTTGCTTTCGATCTCGCACATCAATTTTTTCAACTGTGATCATGACAACCTCTGCAAAAAGATTAAATGATGAATTGAGTATACCCGATATCATTGACAGGGAGATGCTATTCACATCGGATTTTGCGTTATCCTGTGGGCATCCCCATCCAGACAAGCCTTTCCAGTAATTTCCATTTGTCAGCCAGGAACAACCCCAGTCCTGCCCCAATTGCATCAATTCCAATATCCACCCATGTGCCGTTCCTTCCGGGAATAAAAGATTGGTGAAATTCATCCATAACTGCAAAAAGAACTGTAATCAAGAATGCAGGATATTTTGATTTTAACATTTTCCCCGGCAAAGCCCGCAGTGTGGCAAGGGATAACAAAGCATAACCAAGCATATGCCCCGCTTTCTTGATCAATACATCCAGCAGATCAAATTGGGGAATTTCTGATGCCGGAAGTGATGAAAAATAATAGATCACTGTCATCATACAGACAGCAGGACAATACCGGGAGATGATTTGCCAGAATCCTATTCGCCCCAATTTATTCATGCTGCCAACCCGGTATGGTGTCCAGAAATTCCAGCAGTGATTGATTAACGTTCGCTGGTTGATCCACCATGACTGCATGCCCCGCTCCAGGAATGGTTATATTCCTGGCTTGCGGTATCTCCCTGATCAAATCCTCCTGGTCTTCCAATCGGATGGTGGTATCCTGGTCGCCACGAATAACCAATACCGGCATTTTAAGAGCCCCAAGTTGTTTCCTGGAATCAAACCGGACAAGCTCCATCATCGCAGAACGATATACAATTGGATCTGCTGCCAAAATTCGCTTCACGGTCTCCTCGCGGAGCCACTCCTGTTGTGAGTGGGGAAAAACCCGGCGTGCAACCAGCTCTGCCTGGGCTGCCGGACCGCGAAAAGTTGTGATCAACCCCCTTCGCAACAGGTAAATCCATTCACTGGCATGATGTGGACGGAGATGAGAAAACGTGTTCACCAGAACCAATCCGGCAACGATTTCCGGATAATCGATTGCCATCTGTTGTGCAATTGTGCCACCCAACGAATGTCCAATGACAATAACCTTCTCATCAGTACATTCTTGAAGGAATTTTCTGATCAAGTAAGCCACTCCCCGAATGGTCCAGTGCGCCCCATGATGTGGTGTCTTTCCGAACCCTGGAAGATCTACTGCAATGGGACGATATCCCGCCTGGCAGAGTGCCTGCAATTGAAATACCCAGGAACTTGCATCCGCCCCCAAGCCATGGATGAACACGATAATCCCTCTCCCTTCAGGACAATGATCAAGGTTGTTCAAATATGCCCCAATTCATCATTTTCAGATCAGGTGGATTATCACACACAGGATTTGGCTTGACGGCTATAATAACATGAAAACAGGAGGTTACCAATGGAGAAATTTATCATCGAGGGGCAACATCCTTTACAGGGCGAAATGACACCTTCGGGGAATAAAAATGCTGCACTTCCCCTGCTGGCTGCCTGCCTGCTGACAGACGAACCCATTATTATGCATAATGTGCCAGATATTCTCGATGTTCGCGCCATGCGTTCCCTTTTGGAAAGCCTGGGCGTGGAGATCGTGTCCCTGGACAATCACACCTGGAAGATCCACGCCAAGGAAGTTCGCCCGGCAGATCTGGATCCGGATTTATGCCGCCGGATTCGGGCTTCCATCCTGCTTGCCGGACCCATGACAGCCCGTTCCGGCGATCTGCATCTTCCCCCTCCAGGTGGCGATGTTATTGGTAGACGGCGGGTGGACACCCACTTATTGATTTTGCAAAAATTGGGTGCTGAGGTAACTTATGAACGCTCATTTCATTTCAAAGCCACACACGGTCTGGTGGGTGCTGATATCCTGCTTGATGAAGCCAGTGTTACAGGCACTGAAAACGCAATCATGGCATGTGTCACTGCCCGCGGCGAATCCATTATTCGCAACGCCGCTTCGGAACCTCATGTCCAGGAGCTATGCCATTTCCTGAACAGCCTTGGTGCCAGGATCGAAAATATTGGCTCAAACACACTTCACATCACAGGTGTCCCCAGGCTGCACGGCGGTGAATTTACCATTGGACCCGACTACCTGGAGGTGGTTAGTTTCATTGGCGCTGCAGTTGTGACTCATGGAAGCATTCGCATCCGCAATGCGGGAGTGCAATACCTGGATATGATTCATTATGTCTTTTCCAGGCTGGGTATTACCTGGAATGTGGACGGTGAAGATATAATTGTCCCCGCAGCACAGTCATTCGAAATGCAGCCCGACCTGGGCGGTGCCATCCCTGAAATATCCGTCATGCCCTGGCCTTCC
>JAGVUS010000307.1 GCA_019136175.1 Chloroflexota bacterium
CACCAACTGGGGGAAGACCCCTTCGGGGGTGAAGATAATTTTGTCGGTGTCCTTGATTGCCGATGCATTCACCATGGCAATTTGAAGCAGGTAGTAATTGGGATTATTGGTATAGATCTCTGCCAGTGCAAGTTCTTTGGCAAGGTCGGCTCTGGCTTTTTCAATTGCAGCAGCAGCCTGCGCCTGGTAGATTTCGAGATCGCGTTGAGCTGAAAGGAGGGAGTTCGCTTTTTCGGCTTCAATGACATTCAGTTGAGCCTTCAGGCGTTCCTCCTCCAGAGCTGCGAGGACAATTTGCTGCCGGGTTGTTTCCTGGATTTTGGATTGCTCCACGCGAATGGTCGCTTCCTGTTGTGCCTGCTGTGCTTCACCTTCAGCAGTTGCCTTCAATTTATCCTGTTGTGCCTTTTCTGTTTCCAGGCGGCTTTTTGTAATGGCATCCAATAAGGCGGTCACTTCGGGGGAGAGGCTGACATTGGGAACCGTGACATTCTCGACACTTAATCCGTAAGGTTCGCACAACTTATTTAATTCATCATCAATACAATTGCGCAAAGAATCCCGGTCGGATCCAATCACAGAGTCCTGGAATGGGCGATCACCCACACATACCTTCATCGCCTGTGTTGCAAGGTTGGTAACAACCAACTGCATATTTTCGTCACTCAGATAAATATTCCGGTATTTTGGCCAGAGTTCGGTTACTTTTTCAACATTGGAACCATCCGGGCGGAAAATGCTTCCACTAACCGTGACTCCCAGTCGTTGATTGTCAAGTGTAATCACTTCCGGGTCTGTTACGTTGAATTGATAAGCCTGGGTTGTGTAGGTGAACAAATCTACAAACAGACCAACGTCCGAATAAATGCCGGGTGGTACAACATTGACAATCTTTCCTCCCCGAACTTGAACTCCAACCTGATCGGCGTTGACGCGTTTGAGCAGGTAAATATGTGGTTGCAGCAGAAACACTAAAAGAACTAGAACAACAAATACAATTGGAATGATAATGAATATTTTCTTCATGGGTTGGTATCCTCCAGGCAAATCGCTTTAACAATTGTTTTAATTATACATGAAAAAGATCGAAAGAAATGGAATGAAAAAAATGCGTATAGCCATAATATATACACTGCCTTAGGATGGTATAATTTTTGAATCCAAAACAATCAGTTGATAACATCATGAAAAAATACTTGATCCTCGCTTTATTAGCGGCTTGTTTAACAATTTCCAGTTGTGCCACCCAACCAATGGTTGGAACTTTGACCTCCACACCAACCCAAACAATTGATCCCGATCAAATCACCATATCAATGATCCAGGGGGAAGGGCATCGTTCTCCCATGGAGGGTCGGAAGGTAAACGGGGTGGAGGGGATTGTCACTGCAATTCGAGCGGACGGATATTATTTACAAGCCATTCAGCCGGATGGAAATGTCCTGACCTCGGATGCTATTTTTGTTTATACACGGATGCGTCCTCGCATTGAGGTTGGAAATATCCTGGCTGTTCATGGAATTGTAGATGAACTGTATCCGGGGGGCGTTGCCACCGGAAACCTTCCCATCACTAAGATTGACCAGGAAAGTTACACGTTGTTGGAAGAGTTCGGCGCTCTTCCAGAACCAGTGCAAATCGGGCAAAAGGGAAGGGTTCCTCCCGGCAGAATCATTGATAATGATAAATTTCTGCATTTTGATCCGGATGAGGATGGGATTGATTTTTATGAAACCCTCGAAAGCATGCTGGTTGAAATTGATGATCCCCTGGTTGTTGGACCAACCAATGCCTATAACGAAATTGTTGTTCTTGCGGATGGAGGCTTATCCAGTGGTTTAATCAGCAGGGAATCCACCATTGTCATCCAGAAGAATGATTTCAATCCGGAACGAATCATGCTGGATGATCTGCTGGTTCCTTTACCCCAAGTGAACTCCGGAGACCGATTTTCTGGACCTGTTATTGGGATCATGGATTATAACTATGGGAATTTTAAAGTCCTCCCAATACGGAAACCTCAAAAAGTAACAGGCAGTATATCCACATTTGATGTACCGGAGCGGGATCCTGATGAAATCAGCATTGCTGTTTATAACCTCGAAAACCTGGATCCATCCGATCCTCCCAGCCGGTTCCAGACGCTGGGAAAGCATATCGTTGATATTCTAAAATCGCCGGATATTCTTGGATTGGTGGAGATCCAGGACAATACCGGACCGTTGGACGATCAGGTTGTTGATGCATCCCTCACATACAAGGCGATCATAAACGCCATTCTGGAAAATGGCGGACCCGTCTATGAATTTCGGGATATTCCCCCTTTGAATAATCGGGATGGGGGGGAGACGGGAGGAAATATTCGGGTTGGCTTCCTCTTTCGGACTGACAGGGGGGTGGCTTTTTGGGATAAGCCTGGCGGGGATGCTGTTAATGAGGTTGGCTTGAACAGAGATGATACTGGCGTCTCTCTGACTGTAAATCCTGGCAGAATTCAACCCAATGCATATGCGTTTTTTGAAAGCCGAAAGCCATTGGTCGGCGAATTTGTGTTTCGAGGTCAGAAAATTTTTGTCATTTTAAACCACTTCAATTCCAAGGGTGGTGACACAGCACTGTATGGCTCCATTCAGCCGCCTGTCCAAAATTCCGAATTTCAACGAAAACGGCAGGCACAGGCTGTTCATGATTTTGCAACTGAAATCCTTCAATTGGATCCTGATGCCCGTATCATCATTATGGGAGATTTGAATGATTTTCAGTTTTCGGAAACGCTAACAACCTTGATGGGGAGAGATTTCACCAACCTGATTTCCATCCTACCTCCAGAACAACAATATACATATATTTATGAGGGCAACGCCCAGGTTTTGGATCATATGGTTGTCAGCCGCACGATTTTTGAGAGTTTGAGCTATTTTGATGTGGTTCACCTCAATTCCATATACCATGAGGATTTCAATTTGAGTGACCATGACCCACTCATTGCCATCTTTGAAATGAAATAAAGAAATCGAAAAATTTTAAGAATATTGTTGCCTGCATTTGGCTTAATGACACATATTTCAATTGATAGACTGATGTAAAATAAATGGGTAGAATTATTCGAGTGATCGGCTCAAACCCGGGAGGTGCTTTTGAATACTCAAGACCAATCACCAGGTAAACCAAGGCGGTCATTGATCAGTCAGTGGAATCATCTAAAAGAGCAACTTACAGCCTACCTTTTTCTTCTTCCTTCCATTCTAATCATCGGTATTTTTGGGCTTTTTCCCATTGGTTATGCCATATATATGAGTCTATTCAATTGGCGGGTAACCAAGGGGGGGTTTCTGGGATTTGACAACTACGACAAGATCGTTGGAGATTGGGGAGGACTTCTCCTGTTTCTTCTTGGGGTTGCTTTATTGGTGGCTGCCTACTGGTTATGGACATCTGCATTTCGCTCCAGTTCCAGGGGTGTGGTGGTTGCCAAGGTGATCGCCGCCATTTTATTAGTGGCTGTAGGCTTTCTGCTCGCCGGTGGTTGGGGCAGGTTGATGGCAGGCGGTGATAAAAAATTCTGGACATCCATGATGATTACACTGTTTTATGCCATTGGTACAGTGCCCACCCAAATTATTCTTGCAATGGTTCTTGCTTATTTGTTGTTTCAAAACATCCGGGGCAAGGATGTTTTTCGGATGATCTATTTCCTGCCGTACATCACTCCCGTTGTATCAACAGCGGTTGTATTCCGTTCCATTTTTTCACCCCGTGAAACGGCTCTGGCAAATACCGTATTGAGTTGGTTTGGTGCTGGTCCATTAAAGTGGTTGTTTGAGCCCCGCCCATTCTCTCAAATTTTATTTGGTTGGAATATTGAAGGGTTTTGGGCAGGTCCCAGCCTTGCGTTGGTAACCATCATCCTGTTCGGCGTTTGGACATTTGTAGGTTACAACACGGTCATTTTCCTGGCAGGTTTGGGTTCCATTTCCAAGGAGATCTACGAGGCAGCAGAAATTGATGGTGCAAATGCCTGGGGAGTGTTCAGGAATGTTACCGTTCCGTTGCTTTCCCCGGTTACTTTTTACCTGTTTTTAGTATCCTTTATTGGCACATTTAAGGCGTTCAATCATATATTTGTCATGGAAGTCCCATCTGCACAGGGGACTGTGGCGACAGCCAGTGTTGAAATTTTTTCAATTTTTTACCGGGCAAATAACTATGGTTACGCTGCAGCCCAGGCAATTGTCTTGTTCCTGGTAATCCTGGGATTGACCTTTGCACAGAACAAACTGCTGGGGAAGAAGGTGTTCTATGGCTAACAGCACACAGACGGATACCGGAAAGACAAGGCAAACCGGCATGGTGCGCACACCATTTCATAAAACCCGGTGGTTTGCCCGTTTGCCAATCTATTTGATCCTGATATTTGGAGCGGTGATTGCATTTGTTCCCTTTTTCTGGATGACGTCGACATCATTGATGACCCTGGGCGAAACCATCAACCGAAAATGGCTTCCGGAAATTCCCCAATGGGAAAATTACATCAATGCGTGGAATGAGGCAAAATTTGCCAAGTATTTTGTAAACAGTGTGATCATCACAATCACAACCGTGGTAGGGTTGTTGATTACCTCGGTTCTTGCCGGTTATGCCTTTGGTAGAATGAAGTTTTGGGGCAGGGATGTGATTTTTGCTCTCCTCCTTAGCACCATGATGATTCCTGAAACTGTTACCTTGCTTCCCAACATGCTGATGATTCGCGGGGCAATCATCCCCTTGCCTGGCGGTTCCTGGTTGAATAGTTTACAAGCATTAACGGTGCCATTTATGGCAAATGCATTCAGCATTTTCCTGTTGCGGCAATTTTTTGCCCAGATTCCCAACGAATTATGGGATGCTGCCCGGATGGATGGAGCGGGACATTTCCGCTTCTTGGTTCAAATTGTTTTACCAATCAGTAAAGCGCCGATCATGACAGTTCTCCTGTTTGGATTTATTGGAGCCTGGAATGCTTTTGCCTGGCCGTTGCTGGTCACCACTCGTGAAACCTGGCGCCCATTGATGGTGGGCTTGTGGAACTTTGTTACAGAAGCCGGCCCTGAGACCCATTTATTAATGGCTGGCGCAATGATATCCTTGCTTCCCATTCTGGTAATTTACTTCCTAACGCAAAAACAATTCACGGAAGGGATTGCCACAACTGGACTTAAAGGATAAAATACATTGTCGGTACCGGGGTTTACCCGATATCAATCAACTTTTTTCTGCTCAACCTAAGGAGGAAGAGATGAAAACCAAACTGTATGGTCTGATGGCTCTTATGATTGTTGCCACCATGATCCTGGCAGCCTGCACGCCGAAACCCACGGCTCAGCCGACTGCCGTCCCGACCGAAGCCAAAACCGAGGCTCCGGTTGTTACCGAAGCTCCAACAGAAGCCCCAACCGAAGCCCCCGTGGCAGATGAATGGGCGAATGTGGATCCCACCGGTCAGAAGATTGTCTTTTGGCATCAACACACCAAAGCCCGCGAAGCTGCCCTGTTGGAAATCATTGATGAATTCAACAAGACCAACGAATACGGCATCGAAGTCACGGCTGAATTTCAGGGATCCTACAGCGACATCTTCAACAAGATGCTGCCCATCCTGAACACCCCGGATGTTCCTGACCTCGTGGTTGCCTATCAGAACCAGGCTGCAACCTATCAACTTGCGGATGCATTGGTTGATATGAATTCGATGGTGAACAGCCCGAAATGGGGACTCACTGCTGAAGAACAGGCAGATTTCTTCCCCGGTTTCTTTGCACAGGATGTTTTCCCCAATTTTGGAAATGCCCGCCTTGGATTCCCCCCCAATCGCTCCATGGAAGTTTTGTACTACAATCTCGATTGGATGAAGGAACTCGGCTTTGAGAATCCTCCCGCCACACCGGAAGAATTCAAGGCAATCGCTTGCGCTGCTTCCCAGACTCCCTTCTCCAAGGCGACTGCAGAAGGCAGCCATGGCTATGAGTTGAGCATTGATACCTCCCGCCTTGCGTCCTGGACGTTTGCGTTCGGCGGAGATATCTATGACTACGAAAATGGTGTCTTCACCCTGAACAGCCAGGCAGCCATTGATTCCATGACCTTCCTGCAGGGTCTCTTCCAGGAAGGCTGCGCCAAGCTTGTGACCGAAGATTACGGCGACCAGACTGACTTTGGTAATGGTACCCTGATGTTTGCTGTTGGTTCCAGCTCCGGTTTGCCCTACTACCAATCAGCTGCCGAAAGCGGCGCCAACCATGCCTGGGGCGTTGCTGCAATCCCCCACACCTCGGCTGATCCTGTCATGAATGTGTATGGTGCTTCTGTCAGCATGCCGAAGACCACCCCCGAACGCGAACTGGCAGCGTGGCTCTTCCTCAAATACTACACCGGCACCGAAGCACAGGCAAAATGGGCAATCGCCAGCCAGTACTTCCCGGTGCGCGCCAGTGTTGCCGAAGGCTTGACGGACTACTTTGCTTCCCAGCCTGCCTACAAGACAGCCTTTGACATGCTGAAGTACGGTCACTTTGAACCCCCTGTGCCTGGTTACGACTTCGTCCGCGAAGAAGTGAACCTTGCCCTTGCAGCTATTGCTGACGGTGCTGATGTCAAGACCACGCTCGATGCATTAAATGCGACAGCAAATGACATTCTTGCTGAGCAGATGGCTCAGATCAAGAAGTAAATTGTTGTAGAGCAGAACTGAATAAAAAACAGGCTGGTTGATTACAATCAGCCTGTTTTTTTTATATATTGTGTATACGGTATAATCTTACTGGTAATGAACCAACCGGAAAATAATCAAAGGTCCATCAGGCAGGTCAGCAGCAGTGCGGATTTGGCATTTGCGATTGTTGTGCTGGCAGCATATTTTACAACATTCAGTACTTTTCAATCTGCAAACCTCATCCAAATTATATTACTGGCTGTGTTGGGGGTAGTGTATATTTTGGTTGGTACGTATGGTTTTAATTATTGTTTGCGGTCCAAAAATACATCTCTCCGTTACTTATATTTTCTAATACAAATACCACTGGGCTCCACCATTGTCTACTTAACCGGAGGAGTGGGCTTTAATGCGATGGTACTGTTCCCCCTGTCTGGTCACGCGGTTATTTTGCTTTCAAGCCGGCATAGTTATTACACAAATATTACAATTATATTCATTTATGGTTTTGTAATTCGGTTGTATTCCGAGTCATTCACTGCGGTCTGGTCTGGTCTTCCAATGTTTATCGCGGGAATGATTTTTATTGTGATTTTTACTCAAATGGCAGTGGATGAAGAGAAAGCACGAAAAGAAGTGGAACGGCTGGTGGATGAGCTGGAGGACCTGACAATTACCCGGGAACGAAACCGGCTGGCACGCGAAATCCACGATGGATTGGGTCATTATCTTACTGCAATCCTGATGCAGATTCAGGCAGCCCGGGCTGTCATGTTAAGGTCGCCGGAAAAAGCTGAGTTATCCATGGAGAAAGCGCAGGCTTTAGCCCAGGATGCTCTCACTGAGGTGCGACAATCCGTAGGCACCCTAAGATCGACAAACGAGCAAATTCAACCCTTACCAGAGTTGATTGAAAAGTTAATTCATGATGGAGCGGAAAGCGGAATCCCGGTTCACTTGACGGTATTAGGCACTCCGCGTGTGCTTGCACCTGCCAGCCATCTGACAATTTACCGTGCTGCCCAGGAAGGCATCAATAACGCCCGCAAACATTCCCGGGCATCTGAAATTTGGGTGGATCTGGATTTTCGGGAAATCTCAACAACGGGCATCTGCATTCGCGATAATGGAATGGGGGCAGAGGATTTCAACGGTGGTTTTGGTCTGATTGGGTTGGAAGAACGAGTGCGGCTATTGAATGGTTATTTTGACATTTCATCAAACAAGAATGAGGGAGTGCAACTGGAGGTTCGTGTACCAGGATGAACAATGAAATCAAAATATTATTAGTGGATGATCAGGCTCTTTTCCGGGAAGGGCTGCATACCCTTCTGTCAGTGCAACCCGATTTTAACGTTGTTGCCGAGGCGGCAAATGGAGAAGAGGCAATCCGGCTGACCGTGCAATACCGCCCGGACGTCATCCTGATGGATCTGCGGATGCCGGTAATGGATGGGGTTACCGCGATCAAGCGCATTAAGAGCGTTTTGCCGGATAGCCATATCATTGTTTTGACCACATTTGATGATGATGAGTCCGTTTTTGATGGATTAAGAGCCGGTGCAGTGGGATACCTGTTAAAAGATGTATCTTCCGAGAAACTGGCTGATGCCATCCGCAGCGCAGCGCGTGGCGAATATTTTTTGCTTCCATCCATTACCGCCAAAGTTGTGGCAGAATTTTCCCGTTTTTCCAGACCTCCATCATCAAAACAGGAAGAATTGGTGGATCCATTGACTGCCAGGGAAGTGGAAATATTACATCTGGTAGCCACCGGTGCAAGCAACCGGGAAATCGCAGAAACGCTTGTCATAGCAGAAGGGACGGTTAAGAATCACATCACCAGCATATTAAACAAATTAAGCGCCCGGGACAGGATGCATGCTGTAATTCGTGCCCGTGAAATTGGGTTGCTCCACTAATTCCATGCAGGTTATCATGACTTAATTCACATCACGGAATGGCAGCAATTGTATAAAATGATCAACAAGGCTAGCGATTGACGATGTCAGAAAATTCCACAAAGACAGTTACACCTGGACCCCATCCGATAAAACACCAACTGACCTATGTGATTGGATTGATCCTGATCATCACGGGTGGTTCTTTCCTGTTGGAAAGATACCTTCAAACCGGATGGATCATTCTGGCGATTACACCTGTGGTTGGCTTTGCCTTATTATTTGGAGGTGTAACCCGGAGACAGCGTGGTTATTATATCGCCGGCAGCCTGCTTTTGGCACTTGGCGCATCGTTGTTCTTTTTCTTTGGGAGGACAGCTGCCTGGAACTGGACACAAAAATTGGGATGGGGAATCCTGGCATTTGCCGCCGGATGGTTGCTTGTTACCATTCTATCCCTGACCATTAACCGTCAAGTATTGCTTTGGCCGATCATCCCAGCTGCCATCCTGGCATCGATAGGTTTTACCTTTCTGTATACTACGCTTCGTTTATTGGATTTTGTTCTTTATACT
>JAGVUS010000211.1 GCA_019136175.1 Chloroflexota bacterium
GAAGCTGGACGCTCCACCACTTCTCCAGCAGCAATTTGTGAAGCAACATCATCCGGTAGGCGTTGGATATGCATCATCATACCTTATTGATTATACCGTAAGGACGATACACTTCCGATTTTTCCATCCATCAACCATGCTATAATTCCCCGGATGAATGCAAAGGTATTATTTTTTGACTTGGATGATACACTCTATCCATCCACCAGCGGTTTATGGACAGAAATTAGAATCCGGATTGACCGGTACATGGAAGAACGATTGAAGATCGCACCAGAACAGATATCCCATCTTCGTCAGCACCTCTTTCATACATATGGGACAACGCTTCGCGGGCTTCAGGCTCTCTATGAAGTGGACCCAATGGATTATCTTGCCTACGTCCACAATGTTCACCTGCCTGACTTTATCAGTCCCAATCATCAGGATCGGGAAACATTACTGGCACTGCCTCAGAAAAAGTATATCTTTACAAATGCAGATATCCATCATGCCACCCGCGTTTTAAAAACATTAAATCTTTTCGATTGTTTTGATGGCATTGTGGATATCTTACAGATTATGCCAAACTGTAAACCACAGGATGAAGCCTTTCAGATTGCATTAAAACATGCCGGTAATCCCGACCCCAAACACTGCATCCTGATTGACGATATGTTGTTCAACCTCCAGGCAGCCCATAAACTCGGTTTTGGAACAATCCAGGTGAGCCAGCAAGCCCCAAATACTGCCAGTGGTGTAGATGCTCACATCCAAAAAATTTCCGAATTATCCCGTGTTATTTCTGCACCTGGGTTGTGATTATGAATGATATTTCACCAGTGGCATGGGTATTTCTTGGAATCATTGTGGTTTCCATTATCCTTTTAAACGTGGGGTTGTTCAGCTTGTTGAAAAACAAAGGAAAGCAAAAAACATCCATGCAAGTTTTGAGCAACCTCAGCAACGCAATCCGAAACCCCAACAAACAGAGCGAGCAAGCTTACAGCGAATTAAACCAACTCGTCCAGGGTTTGCAAAAGTCAACATTACCGTCCGGTGATCCTCCAAACAATGATATGGATCACCAATAACCAATTTTGGAGAACAGAATGCCAAACGGAACCAAAACCATCTTAATCATTCTTGCCATCATTGCCATATCAGCTTGTTCGCTTGCTGGGGGTGTGGCAATAGGTTACTTCATTCCCAATACTTCCAGCACCTCCACACCCACTCCCATGGTTGATACCACCACGCCGCTTTCCACTCCTCAAAGTACATTGAGCATGGATGAAAAAGAGAATTTATTTAAGCCGTTTTGGGAAGCCTGGGAATTGGTGCACAAGCAATACTTGGATCAGCCTGTTGATGATGTTTTACTGATGCAGGGTGCCATCCGCGGTATGTTGGATTCCCTTGGAGATGAGCATACGGGGTACATGGATCCCCAGGAATACCAGCAGGCAAATGCTCCGCTGGAAGGTGAATATGATGGCATCGGCGCCTGGGTTGACACGAATGGTGAATTGCTCACCGTCGTCACTCCCATGCCCGGATCACCAGCCGAGGAAGTTGGCTTGAAACCCGGTGACCAGGTGATTGCTGTGGACGGTGAAGATGTAATTGGCGTGGACCCCAACCTTGTACTCCGTCGTGTGCTTGGTCCGGCAGGCACCGTGGTTGTACTCACTGTACAACGAGAAGGTTCCGCGGAACCATTGATTTTTGAAATCACCCGGGCAAAAATCACCATCCCAAGTGTTGTTAGCGAAATGAAGGATGGGAATATTGCTTATCTTCAGTTGACCTCGTTTGGCGAAAAGACCACGGCTGATATGAAGGAAGCCCTGGCGTCCTTATTGGAACAAAATCCCAAAGGTTTAATCCTCGATCTTCGATATAACGGAGGAGGTTTTCTGGTAACTGCCGTGGAGGTTGTTTCGCAATTTATCGAAGGCGGGCAGGTTGTCATGTATGAAGAGTATGGCGATGGAAGCCGCGATACCTACAAATCTCTCCCAGGAGGTTTGGCGACGTCCATTCCGATGGTAATTCTTGTAAACGAAGGTTCGGCATCCGCATCTGAAATTACTGCAGGAGCTTTGCAGGATTACGGCAGGGCAACTCTTGTCGGCACCCAGACATTTGGCAAGGGTTCCGTTCAGATCTGGACTGACTTGCAGGATAACCAGGGTGCAGTTCGGATCACCGTTGCCCGGTGGTTGACTCCCAAAGAACGGCAGATTCATGAGGTTGGCTTGACACCCGATGTCATTGTCGAAATTACCCAGGAAGACGTTGATGCCGACCGGGATCCCCAATTGGAGAAGGCGATTGAAATATTGACCAAATAATTCATCCCAAAATGCAATTGACAGTATCCTTCACGAAGGGTATAATCAGCCTTCGCTGAAACTTTTTAGGAGAAAAATCATGGATATGAGTGCGGCAACCGAAACAAACCGCCCGGAAATTCAACCCAAAATGCACTTTACCGGTACGGTCCAAAAAATTACGCTGGCAGGTGCAATCCTCGATATTGGCGTTGGAACGCCGGCAGTACTGCTAATCCCGCAGTTAAAATCGCCGGTGGAAGGACAACCCATTAAGAGTGTGCGCGATGTGCTGGCAGAAGGACAATCGGTGGATGTATGGGTCCGGCGTGTAAAGGAAGACCACATCGAAGTAACCATGATTCAACCGCTTGCCCTGGAGTGGCGGGATATCAAAAAAGATATGGTCGTAAAGGGAACTGTCACCAGAATTGAAAAATTCGGTGTGTTTGTGGAAATTGGGGCAGAACGTCCCGGTCTCATCCACATTTCTGAATTGGCTCATGGCTATGTCCGAACTCCCACGGATGTCCTCCAGGAAGGGCAGGAAGTGGAAGCGATGGTCATTGATGTGAACCGCAAGAAGAAGCAAATCAAGCTCAGCCTGAAAGCACTTCTCCCGGAACCAGTCGTGGAAGAAGAACCAGCCATGCCTGTGGAGGCAGCCCCAAAACGGGAACGAACCAAGGTTGTCCGCAGGAAATCCAACCGCAAGGAACGCCAGGGGGAAGGTGAAGATAATACTGAGCTCCTTAACCTGGAATCCAAACCCCCGGTGGAAGAAGAACCCACCGAAATGGCGCTTGCCTGGCAACAAGCCATGGAACGTGCGCGCAGCCGCAAACAAGGTGATAAAGCCAAACGAAAAGCCACACCCGATGCTGCTCAGGATGATATTTTATCCCGCACGCTGGAAAATAAAATTCAATCCTGATTGATGAGATCAACCTCAAACCGCCCTTCAAAAGAGGGCGGTTTCTTTTGGATGGCATGCCTGATTTATGGTAAACTTTGTTGGGCTGACTGCTGGTGGTTGAAGTCATAAGATCCACCCAATGCCTTCGAAAAAAAGATTAAAGGATTTGGGTATCGATGTCGACAAAATATATTTTTTTTACAGGCGGTGTAGTCAGTTCGGTTGGCAAAGGTGTTACCGCTGCAGCAATTGGGCGCCTGTTGAAAGAACGGGGATTTAAAGTCGCTGTCCAAAAGTTGGACCCGTATATTAATGTAGATCCTGGTACCATGAGCCCTTACCAGCATGGAGAGGTCTTTGTGCTGGATGATGGCGCAGAAACGGACCTGGACCTTGGTCATTATGAACGTTTCATTGATGTCCGGTTAAACCGCGTCTGCAACGTGACCACCGGACAGGTGTATGCAGAAGTGATCTCCAAGGAACGCCATGGTGATTTTCTTGGTGGCACCATTCAAGTCATTCCACATATTACCAATGAAATCAAACGACGGATTGCCGCTGTTGCAAAATCCACCGGGGCTGAAATTGTGCTGGTTGAAGTGGGCGGTACCGTGGGAGACATTGAAAGCCTGCCATTCCTGGAAGCCCTCCGCCAGCTTCGTAGTGATTTTGGGCGTGATGATACGTTCTACGTCCACGTTACCTGGCTGCCATATATTAAAGCCACCGGAGAATTGAAAACCAAGCCCACCCAACATTCTGTCCGGGAACTCCGCTCCATCGGTATTTCCCCGGATATGATTGTCGCCCGATCCGATTATCCAGTGGATGCTGGTCTGGCAGAAAAAATAGCCCAGTTCTGCGATGTGGAAAAACGAGCAGTTGTACCAATGGTAACAACAGAGGTCTTATATGAAGTCCCCCTCCTTCTTGAGGAAAAACACGTAGCAGAATATATCCTTGAAAAACTTAAATTATCTCCCCGCCTTGTGCCGGATTGGAGCGAATGGCGGCGCCTGGTCGCCGAAGTTCGACGTCCACGCCCATCGATAAAAATTGCCTTGGTGGGGAAGTATGTGGAACTTCACGACGCATATATCAGCGTTCGTGAGGCATTAAAACATGCTGCACTCCACATTGGAGTGGATGTGGATATTCAATGGATTCACTCCACAGAACTGGAACGATCGCACTCGGATTCAATGCTTCAAGAAGCCAATGGCATCATTGTTCCGGGTGGTTTTGGCAGCCGGGGGATTGAGGGGAAAATCATGGCTGCACGATACGCTCGTTCCCACAACATCCCCTATCTTGGGTTATGTCTGGGAATGCAGCTCATGGTCGTCGAATTTGCCCGGTACATCTTTCAAAATGAGCGAGCCAACTCGACCGAATTTGACCAATCTACACCCTATCCAGTGATTGATTTGATGCCGGATCAACAAAACATAACTGATATGGGGGGGACAATGCGGCTGGGATTGTACCCTTGTGTGCTTCAACCAGGTACCATCGCCCAACATGCTTACAACACAGAGCAGGTTGAGGAACGCCATCGCCATCGGTTTGAATTCAATAATCAGTTTCGTTCCAGGTTCCAGGAACACGGGATGAAATTTTCCGGGCTTTCACCGGACGGGAAACTGGTTGAAATCGCTGAACTGGAAAACCACCCATTCATGGTAGGGACCCAGTTCCACCCGGAATTCCTCTCACGTCCCAACCGCCCCCACCCCTTGTTCATGGCATTTGTCTCGGCTGTCTGGCAAAAATTACAAACCAACATCCGCCCGTTGGATGAATAAGATTAACCCAACCAGAAAGAGGTAATTATGATGGACACAACAATTGAATCAGTATCAGCTATTCAGATTCTCGATTCCCGCGGGAATCCAACAGTGGAAGTGGAAGTAATCCTTGCCGATGGCAGTTGGGGCCGCGCTGCGGTCCCATCAGGTGCTTCAACCGGCATTCATGAAGCCCTGGAACTGCGGGATGGGGATAAAACCTTCTATGGCGGAAAGAGTGTGCTGCAGGCAGTTGAACATGTCAACGAAGAAATTGCCGAGTTGATCGTCGGCTGGGATGCCGTGGAACAGAAAGCCATCGATGCCGCCATGATCGAGGCAGATGGCACCCCCAATAAATCCAGGTTCGGCGCAAATGCCATTCTTGGAACCAGCCTGGCTGTAGCCAAGGCGGCAGCTGGTGCCTTGGGCCTTCCACTTTACCGCTACGTGGGTGGTGTGTATGCCCACGTTTTGCCCGTTCCAATGATGAATATCCTGAATGGCGGCGCTCACACCGGCTGGCAGTCTGTGGATGCCCAGGAATTCATGGTCATGCCGCTCGGTGCTCCCTCCTTTGCCGAAGGTCTCCGCTGGGGAGCAGAAATTTACCATACGCTCAAAGCAGTGCTGAAATCCCGCGGCTATGTCACCCTGGTGGGTGATGAAGGTGGTTATGCTCCTGCCTTAAAGGCAAATGTGGAGGCAGTTGAAGTTATTCTGGAAGCCATTGTCAAGGCTGGCTATAAACCCGGCGAGCAGGTATGTATTGCCCTGGATCCTGCAGCTTCCGAATTGTATGATGAGGAATCTAAGAAATACAACCTCCGCCGTGAAGGCAAGCTGATGTCTGGCGAGGAAATGGTTGCCTTCTGGAAAAACTGGGTGGATCAATATCCCATCGTGTCCATTGAAGATGGATTAGCCCAGGACGATTGGGAAAGTTGGAAATTAATGACCGCTGAACTTGGGTCGCGCATTCAAATCGTCGGTGATGATCTGCTGGTGACAAACCCGGAACGCGTTCGCCGTGCCATTCGCGAGCAATCCGCAAATGCCCTGCTTGTTAAACTGAATCAGATCGGATCCCTGACCGAAACCATCGAAGCAGTGGAAACGTGCCACCGCGCTGGCTGGCGGGCAGTCACATCCCACCGCTCCGGGGAAACCGAAGATTCCACGATCGCGGATCTTGCCGTTGCCCTGAACATGGGACAGATCAAGACTGGTGCTCCTGCCCGCTCCGACCGGGTAGCCAAGTACAATCAACTTCTGCGGATTGAAGCAGAACTGGGAGATACTTCCACCTATGCCGGTTGGAATGCCCTGAACATTCGCCGGTAATCGTCACACAATCAAACTCAATACAGCCCAATCCGAATTGGGCTGTATTTATTTAAGTTGTTCCAAAAAAGTTCCTGCAGCCTCAAGAAACAGTTTCGGGCATTCCTCCTGGGGCACATGCCCACAAGCAGGAAGTATAACCAGTTCTGCATTTGGAATGTCCTTTGCCAGTTGAACACTTTCTTCTGTTGGGACAATCCGGTCGTCATCACCAGTGATCACCAGTACAGGCAGGGATAATTCTGGTAATCGTTCCCTCAGGCTCATCGAATGGGAGGATTTGGTCAGTTCCCACAATGCCCGATCCCACCCCTCCACACTTAAAGGCTTTCGATATCCATCCCGCACTGATTCTGTAATCATTGTTGGGGCGTGCCATGCCAGGTTAAGCATCTGTTCACCGCGCGTTTGGATGCTCCTGGTAAGTAATAATCCCAATCTTTGCCCTTGAGGGGTATCCAGCAACGGTCTCATCCATTCGGGAAGTGGAGAACCTCCCGAGTAGATCGCCGCATCTACCAGGACGAGCCCAAGCACCCGGTTTGGGTATTGCAGCGCTGTTTGGACGGCAACCGTTCCCCCCGCCGAGTTGCCAACCAGAACTGCCTGCTCGATCTCTAGGGCATCCATCAGCTGGATCAAAATTTCAGGCTGCATCTCCGGACTATACGGATTCTTGCCCTCCTCCCACTCCCCAGCTTCCGGGCGTTCCGTCAATCCAAATGCCGGGCGATCGTAAGCCATGACAGTTCCATATTGTCCAAGGGGCGCCATAACTTCCCGCCAGGAAAAAATGCTTGCCCCAAATCCGTGCAAAAGAATAATTTTTGGTTCTCCCTCACCCTGTATCTTGTAGTGAATTTGTATCCCGGAAATATCCAGAAACAGGCTGTCTTTGTCTGCAAGCTGATTCACCGGGACAACATCAGTATTTGGGTGCAAAGGAACAGCAAAAGGAGCAATCAAAATCAGCAAAATAAGGAAAATGAACAGAAACAAAATCCACTTTAATGTTTTCATCATTTTTAATAGATGCTGCTCATGAATTCGTGGATGGCGATGACAACCAAATCTTGTTGTTCTTCGCGGGGAATCGATGCCATTCCATCTCCTGTTGATCACCATACCATCCAAAACCAGCATGGTTGCCGCCTTCAATCGTAACCCATTTTGTTCCCTTGGGAAATAAGTCATAAATCGCGCGAATTTTCTCCACGGTTGTAAGTCCATCTTCGCTTGCAGTAATGGATAAAACCGGAATGGAATTTTCCGTCAGGGGTTTGGATTCTGCGGGATAGGCAGCAAGTAGGAATACTCCATCAACTTGATCTGCGTGGTCCACAGCATAACTGGCAGCCATGGCGCCTCCCAGGGAATGTCCACCAACCACCCAGATTCCCACACTGGAATATGCCTCAATGATTTGGGCTGCGCTGTTGACACCGAGTACAGCCAGATTCAGAGGCATCCGTGGGATGACAACAAGATACCCTTGTTCTGCAAGCATCCGGGCTAGCGGTGCATAGGAACGATAATCAACTCGACCCCCAGGATATAGAATCAAACCTGCAGTAGGAGTATCCTGCGTGGATTGAAATACGAGCCACTTGCCCGTTCCTACTTGAACAGATTCGTCAGAAATTAAAGCCTGCCTGGCTTCCGGCATTGGACCTAACGAGGGTAACCCCCAAATCACAAAGCCAATCATCCCCAAGCATACAATTACCAGTAACCCCATCCCCATTCGGGGTGCCACCTGTTTCATTCCTACCTCCAGATCACATATTTTGATTTAATTTTATGGTGTGTGGATGCAGCCGGCAAGCAGCAAGTCAGCCGAGCTTGTACAACAGCGATTTTGCTTGCTTCCAGATGGCATCGAACATCTCCACCGTTAACCGACCCGTTTGGGTATTCTGACGGCTGGGATGATACGAAGCCAGAACCCATGGTGCTGTGTGATCGGGCGAATTCCAAAACACGCCATGCCCAAATGGTGTCTCTGGTGCCTGCCAGCCAAATAACGGATAGATCCTTTGCAGTTGCTGATAAGCCAGGCTGCCCAGGGCAACAAAACCCTGTAGATTATTTAAAAAGTGAATTTCTTGTACCAGGTACGGACGACAATTCACAATCTCTTCCGGGAGAGGTTTATTATCAGGAGGAACACATCGGCAAATCGCCGATATATACAGATCCTGTAAAACCAATCCATCCTCACGATGAGTCGCTTGGGGTTGGTTGGCAAATCCGGTGTGGTATAAAGCCGCATACAAGAAATCACCGGATGCATCTCCCGTAAACATTCGCCCGGTTCGATTGGAACCGTGAGCGCCAGGCGCAAGCCCTACAACGAATATCTTTGCGTCCCTGTCTCCAAAACCCGGTACAGGCAGCCCCCAATAATCCCATTCACGATAAGCTTTGCGTTTGATGCAAGCCACTTCCTCCCGCCAGGCAGTTAACCTTTTACATCGCCTGCATTGAATCAATTCACGCTCGTGGAATTCCCAGGCTTGATTATGGTCAATATTCATAAAATCAATAGTGCGTCTCCAAACGAATAAAAACGATATTCCAGACGAATTGCTTCCTGGTATGCCGCCAGAATTATCTCCCTGCCCGTAAAAGCACTCACCAGCATCAGCAAGGTGGACTTGGGAAGGTGAAAGTTTGTGATCATTGCATCAACAACC
>JAGVUS010000347.1 GCA_019136175.1 Chloroflexota bacterium
AAGGATTTATTCATTGCTCCATGCGGCATCAAGTAATCCCGGTTGCAGAAGTATGGTTCCGTGGTCAATGCAACTTGCTCCTATTGGAAATTGATGTTTCTGGGTTAAATTCAGAAGTGAGGTATGAAACTGCTCCTGATGGAGGAGAGTTTCCGCATATTTATGGACCATTAAACCTGGATGCAGTGAAAAAAGTATGGACGTTTGAGCCGGATGTTCAAGGTCACTTTCATTTTCCGGCAGAAGAATGGACACCATAGAGGAAGCATTATGCTGTCATTTCTGTCCTGGTATGTGATCAGTTTATTTTCAGGGATTGTTACGTTTCCAATTGTTTTCCGTTTTCTGCGATTCCTGCCAGATCGGGGGTATTCCTCATCCCGGGCAATGGGTTTATTAATCTGGGGATATATTTACTGGATATTGAATATCTTAGGTATATTGGAAAATAACCTGGGCGGAGTTGTTTTTTCTTTTCTAGTAGTTCTTGTTGTGGGCTTGCTTATTTGTAGAAAAACTTATGGGGTGGAATTAAAGAGTTGGATTTCTTCGCAGAAAAAATTGATTCTGGCGGTTGAAATTCTTTTCCTGGTGATGTTTGCGTTCTGGGCAATTGTCCGTGCTGCCAATCCAGACGTTGCATATACTGAAAAACCCATGGAATTGGCATTTATTAATTCCATTCTTCGATCGCCTTCGTTTCCCCCTGCAGATCCATGGTTATCAGGTTACTCAATTTCTTACTACTATTTTGGTTATATTATGGTTGCGCTTTTTGCCCGGCTTGCAGGAACCACAGGCGGGGTCACGTTTAACCTGGCAATTTCCATGTGGTTTGCCTTGGCGGGGATTGGCGCTTACGGCTTGATTTATAATCTTTTTAGTGCCTGGCAAAAACATCGTAGAAAACATTTGAATGGGGAACCTCCGGGAGGACGTGCAATTGCCTGGGCATTTCTTGGACCGTTCTATCTGACGATTGTATCCAACCTGGAGGGCTTCTTGGAGATTCTTCACAGAAGGGGACTTTTCTGGGTAAGAAACAGTGATGGAACCTGGCAATCTTCTTTTTGGAAGTGGTTGGATATTAATGATCTCAATCAGAATCCGGCATTGCCATTCTCGTGGATTCCAGAAAGGGCTACCGGGGGATGGACCTGGTGGCGGGCTTCGCGTGTATTGCAGGATTATACAATCAGCAATATGCCGGTGGAGATCATTGACGAATTTCCTTTTTTTTCCTTTCTTCTTAGCGACTTGCATCCCCATGTTCTTGCCATTCCCTTTGGTTTGCTGGCAATCCTCTTATCGTTGAATTTATTTCTGGGCAGAAATCAATCTCTGGGGTTCACCAGAATTTTTGACCTGATTAAGAAGCCATTTTTCTGGCTTGCCGCAATTGCGCTTGGGGGAATGGCATTCCTGAATATTTGGGATTTCCCGATTTTTGTCGGCGTATTCGTCCTTGCATATGTTTATACATTGGTACGTGATCAGGGGTGGAAAACTCAATGGATTTGGGAATTCTTGAAATTAGGAATTTCGCTGGGATTGGCAGGCTTTGTTCTTTATCTTCCTTTTTTCTTGAGTTTTGCTTCCCAGGCGGGTGGATTAATTCCAAGCGGAGTATACGTAACCAGGGGAGTCCACTTTTGGATAATGTTTGGATCCCTCCTTGTCCCCATATGTATCTATCTGGTCCAGCTCCTTCGGCATGATTGGAGCGTTAATATTCTGCAAATTGGCGGCAAAATTGCATTTTGGATCATGCTTGGACTTTCTTTATTATCCGGGTTTGTTGCATTGATAGCTGTTAACCTGACCAGATTTGAATCCTGGTTTCTGGAAAAACCATGGGGAAGTACTGTCCTGATCCAGGGATTGCTGAACTGGGCCAAGAGATTCACATTCGGGGATCAAAATGGCATTGCCATCATTGCAGAAGCAATTGTCCGCAGACTGCAATATCCGGGTACCTGGGTAACACTATTAATTATGATGGTGTTTGTGTGGGGTTTGCTGGTGGAGTTCTCACGTAAATCATTCTCAAATTCCACAACTGATACAACATCCCCTGACGCGCCTTCCCCACATCCTTTCGTTTTGATATTGGTTCTGGCTGGAATCGGCTTGACTTTGTTTCCAGAATTTTTCTACTTGATTGATCAATTTGGAAATCGGATGAATACGATTTTCAAGTTTTATTATCAAGCCTGGATTCTTTGGGGGATTGCAGCCGCATATTCGAGCGTGCTGATCTGGAATTTCTTTAGGACCAGGTTGTCCGTTTTTGTGAGGATTCTCTGGTCAATCGTCTTTTTGATGGGTTTGGCTTATCCCATTTTTATGCTGCCGGAAAGGACAAATTCATTCAATCCGGACACATGGACTCTTGATGGAGATGTATATGTTGAAAAATATCTTCCCGACGATGCACCTGCACTGCGCTGGCTGATGGATGTTGATTATGGGGTCATCGCAGAAGCAGTAGGTCCTGCGTATAGCTCCAGTGGACACGGGCGCGTATCCGTCCACACTGGATTGCCAACCGTATTGGGGTGGGATAACCACGAACGGCAGTGGCGCGGGGGATCGATAGAAATTGGAAACCGTGCCTTTGATATTCAAACTCTTTATGAGGTGCGTGATTGGGAGGTTGCGCGGGACATATTGCGTCAATATTCCATAAAATACGTTTATGTGGGTTCGCTGGAACGCAGTTCATATCGGGTAAGCGAACAAAAATTCATAGACCATTTAACCCTTATTTACCAAAATCCAGGTGTATCGATTTACCAGGTACCGGATTATTCTGTGTTTCCAGATACAGCGAACCCATGAGGTATCTTATGGATCATATATTGACACAAAAAACGAGCCGATGGTTGTATCCAATCATTTTCCTACTGGCATTAAGTATTCGCTTGATGGGGGTGAACGATGTGCCATTAACAGAATGGGATGCAGGGCTGGCAATTCAGGCTTTGGATATCTCAAAGGGAGCTGGAACTTCACCGGGTACACATCCCCTTTATACTTTGATTACCGCGGGATTATTTCTCCTGTTTGAGCCATCCAATTTCTGGGCAAGATTCTTTCCAGCACTTGCTGGTGCGAGCCTGGTATTTCTACCTGCACTATTAAGTCGCCACTTTGAGGAAAAAATTCTGTTGCCATGGTCGCTTTTGATTGCGTTGTCACCCGGATTCATTGGCTCAACGCGATGGGATGGCGGGTCAGTCGTGGGTATGACTGTTGCGCTGTTTGCATTGACATTCTTCATGAATGGAAATGCGATCAAGGCGGGAATTTTTGGAGGTTTGGCGCTCCTGGGGGGTGAAGGAACCTGGCTGGGGGTGATTGGATTGCTGACTGCAGGATGGCTCGGCGGGATTGTTTTCGGTAAGGAGCCAGTTTCCACGAATGGGGAAATGGTTTCCGATTTGCCTGTGCGCCGGTGGAAAAAAGTTGTCCCCTGGGTTGTGGGAACTTATCTGCTGATTGGTTCGGGATTGTTTCTGTTTCCTCGAGGAATTGGTGGGCTTGCTTCATCTTTTCAGGGATTTGTAAGCAGGTTGGTGGAGCCGGGAGGTGTTTCCCCCATTCGTATATTGGTTGCCCTGATTTCCACAGAACCATTGATTCTTACTGCGGGAATTGTTGGAATTATCCTGGTATTGATTCAATCCAAACGAGCGTACCAAAAACTGGCGGTCTGGGCTTTGGTCGCGCTGGTGATGACATTGATCCCGGCAGGTAGACAGGTTCCAGACCTAACTTGGTTTTTGATTCCCATGACTGGTTTATCATCATATGCGATGATCCGCGTGTTTACTGGGGGAGAAAATGAACCTCGAATTATTTGGGCGCAGGGTATCATTGTAGTTATCCTGTCTGTAATTATTGGATTTAACCTGCAAGGAATATTTAATCCATCCTCATCCCCAATCCAGGACCAACAACGCTTGATTCAGATAATCACCTCATTTGTATTAGTCATTGTTGTCATTGGATTAGTTTGGTGGGGTTGGTCTGGCAGCATCTGTGCAAAAGGGACGATGCTGAGCGCGTTACTGGTTCTGGGAAGCTTAAGCCTGGCAACAGGTTTTCGCGTTCTGGGGATGGGTAGCAATCCAGAAATGAATATCTGGCTCAAATCCGGTTTTCCATTGGGAGAGGACCTGGTTATACAAACAATTGGTGATTCTTCTGAATGGGCAACCGGAAACCGAACCCAAGCTGATGTTGTTGTTCTAAATACAGATTTTGATTCATTATTTTGGAGTCTGAATGATTATGAAAATGTCCAGCGGGTAGAGCTTTTACCGCTGGAAAGCCAGCCATCGATTGTGATTTCTGGCAAAGACCAGCCTTTGATATCCAGTTCCTCCTATCGCGGACAGGATTTTTCATACTTGATCACTCCAACCTGGGGTGAGTATTCCTTCCAGGATTGGATCCAGTGGATGGTCATTCATGAGGGACGTTTTCGCGATACTCAAGTTATTGTTTGGATTCGGGGGGACCTGATGCCGGGATCAAGTCAATATTAACCAAGGAGAAGTCATGTCAATTCCTCAAGTCATTGCGATCGATGGTCCTGCAAGTTCTGGAAAATCCACGTTGGGTGAACGTCTTGCCAGGACGTTGGGTTACCTGTATCTGGATACAGGTGTTATGTATCGGGCGGTTACGTGGGTTGCATTAATACAATTGGGTGAAGTGCATGACGAAAGCGCAGTTACAAAGCTTGCCCAGGTTATCCGCATTGATGTCCGACCTGCAACAGTATCGGATGGAAGAAAAGCCGATGTGTTGGTCGATGATGTGGATGTTACCTGGGAAATTCGGGAAAAGATTGTCGATGCCAATGTGTCGGAAGTCTCCGCTTACCGTGGGGTTCGGAAAGAAATGACGGAACAACAACGAAGGATTGCCAACCGGGGAAAAATCGTCATGGTGGGAAGGGATATTGGAACCGTCGTTTTGCCTGATGCTGACCTGAAGATATACCTGGATGCTTCGGTGGAAGAGCGGGCAAGGCGACGATATTTGGAGATTATCAGCCGTGGAGGTGAGGCGGAATTGGATCAGATCCTATCGGCGCTTGAAAAACGAGATTTGATTGATTCAACCCGTGCGCTTGCTCCTTTAAAAATTGCTGAAGACGCAATTGTTATCGACTCGGATCCGTTTTCTGCTGATGAAGTTTTTAATGAAGTGTTAAAGCTGATTTATGCGCATTCAGATTGATCTGGACGGATCAATATTTGCAAGGTTGCCTGATGCTATAATCATGGCAAAGATATTGCACCCAGGGATTTCATGCCTTTATTCTATTCGCTGATTGGAGAAACGCCATACATTGAACTACCCCAAAGTATGTTGGGGTGGTTTGGTTGGTTCTTTATGCTGGTATTGTTAGCTTGGGGAATCCGATCCTGGTGGGAATCGCCAAAACTTATTCGATCTACACGATGGTGGGTGTTTGTGGTTCTTTTGATGATTACACCCATTACTTCGTTGATGGTGGCATTACAAATTCCCGGATTGGAATCGTTACCCTTGCCGAATATCCCGGGAGAAACAGCTGTCCCCTCCATGATATTGTTATTCATGGTTCCCGGTATCTTAACGGCGGGGATGGTTGGAATCCTCCCTGCGGTCATCATTGGATGTGTCAGCGGTTTGTTCCTTGCTTTTTGGAAAACACACACTTTATTCAGCGTTATTGAGACAGCGGGAATACTGTTGCTGTTTGCCGTACTTGTCCGGCAGACTTATCGCACCAGGTTTTTTAAATTGCTACGGCACCCTCTATGGACAGGGATATTTACCAGCCTGATTTCTCTGCCCATATTGATGATGGGAGTGTTTTTTGCCACCACTGGTTCGCTGGCAGTGCGTTTGGATTACGCATTATCTCAAGCCTGGATGATCCTGCTGATGCGGGTTGCGGAATTGATTCTTGCCGGGATCATTGGTGAAATCATTTTCCTGTTTGGAAAGGGAATCTGGTTCAGGCCCAAGGCATTACGACCATCCCCGGTTGAATCCAGTTTGCAGTGGAGATTCTTGTTCACCTCGGCACCTTTTGTAATTGTTGGTATAGCCATTTTAATCCTCAGTGATTGGTGGGTTGCCGGTGCGGCTGCCAGGCAGGTGATTAGAGATCGTTTGAAGGGATCGGCAGAAGTTGCGGTTGAAAGCCTGCCATATTTTCTGGAAACTGGACAAAACCTGATTATTAATCTTGCACAACCCGAATTGTTGACCATTGAAAATGGTCAGCTTTACAGCAGGCTGGGTGAAAATATCCGGGCGGTTCCATTTTTCCGGGAACTGGTTGTGTTTGATGGAAGTGGTAATTGGAGGAACAGTTACCCTACACAGGATGCGGAGCAATTACACTTATCCACACTGGAAACCAATGGAATCCAGTTGGCGATGAAGGGGGTGTTGATACAAACCTATACCACCCCTCCCAATCCCGGAGAATCATCAGCCCAGATCAGTTTTATTGCAGCAATTCGCGATCAGCAAGGATTGGTGAACGGGGTCCTGTTGGGTCGAACTGATATGAATTCGAATCCTTTCACGCAACCGGCGATTAAAGCGCTGGAGGCTGTACATAATAATGGCGGGGATGGGATCATCATTGATGAGAACCAGCGGATTCTTTTTCACACGATGAGCGGTAACGACCTGGTGATGACACAATATGGTGGGCGCATCCCTGCCGATGCAGAATTTTTTGATGATATGGCGCCAACAGGTACCAGGCAGATTGTTTATTATCAGCCCAGCCTGGGGCGTCCTTGGGCTGTAATCATCAGTGTGCCGGCAGAGCAAGCCCAAGACTTATCGCTGCGAATTGCCATTCCGCTGCTTTTAATTCTGGCTGTATTTACCTTGATCGCCTTTTTTGCGCTTCGTGTTCTCCTGAGTTCGCTGACAGCTTCCCTCCGACGATTGGTTGAACAGGCGTCAAAAATTGCACGCGGTCAGCTGGATTCCCCCATGCCCGTTGAAGGGGTTGATGAAGTTGGGCAACTGAGCAGTGCATTTGAACAAATGAGAATTGGTTTACGGAATCGACTGGATGAGTTGAACCGGCTCCTGGTTGTCAGCGAAAGTGTGGCTGAGCACCTGGAAATAGAACAGGCGGTCAATCCCATCCTACAGGCAGCCCTTGGGGGTGATGCAAGCGCCGCAAGGATTGTGCTGATTCGCGAGGTATTAATGGAACCCCCGGGAAATTCTCTTATATCGTATGGAACCGGACGAGCCAGTTCTGCATATTCTCATCTGGATGCCCAGTTGTTTGATTTAGGAAAGCAACAAGAACCCATCCTGATACCGAATTTTCATCGTGGAAGAAGGTTATCCATTCAGCCAGGCGTGGGGCATCCGGGTTCAATTATTGCATTGCCGCTATATCATGAGGAGCAATACTACGGTGTTTTATGGGTTGCTTTTGATGCACCTCAAAATTTTTCCGATGAGCAAATTCGGTTTTTAACAACCCTGGCAGGCGAGGCATCCATCGCGGCTGCGAACTCCCGTCTCTACGTAACGGCTGAGATTGGTCGGCAAAGGTTGGTGGCTGTATTGGCTTCCACACCAGAACCTGTCTTGGTGTTTGATGAAAAAGAACGATTGTTCCTTGTGAATCTGGCTGGTATGCAGGTGCCTGGACTTCTCCATGATACAACTGCAGGAGCGAAGTTGGAAGAAGTCATTCAGATGCCGGAATTGTTGGAATTAATGCGAATCCCGATGGAGGAAAAGACTGCTTCCAGGGAAATTGCCATGCCAGGTGGAAAAATTTATTATGTCAGCGTTTCGCCGGTATTGGCAGAGGGTCGGCGGGTTGGGAAAATCTGCATTTTGCGGGATATTACGCATTATAAAGAGTTGGATACTCTCAAATCTGATTTTGTTGCCACAGTCAGCCATGATCTGCGGTCTCCTCTCACCTTAATGCGTGGGTATGCCACGATGCTCCAAATGGTTGGCGAACTGAATGATCAGCAAAAAGGATACGTAAAAAAGATGGTGGGGGGAGTGGATAACATGACCCGACTGGTAAATAACCTGTTGGATTTAGGAAGAATCGAGGCAGGTATTGACTTAAGAGTTGGGCGTGTGTCTGCGGTTGAAATTGTTGAACAAGTGATTACTCTCTTGCAACCACAGGCGGTTCAAAAGAATATCCAGTTATCTTTTTTTTCTCCAGATAGTCCAAATGTGAATGTTCTTGCTGATCAGGCTTTATTGCAGCAAGCATTATATAATCTGGTGGAAAACGCAATCAAGTACACTCCAATGGGGGGGAGGGTGCGCGTCCAATTGCAAATAAAAACTTCCAGTGTTGTCTTCGAAGTCAATGATACCGGGATTGGCATTGCGCCATTGGATCTGCCAAGGTTATTTGAAAAGTTTTATCGCAGCGGTAGGAGGGAAGCTTATCAACAGAGGGGAACTGGATTGGGTTTGGCAATTGTAAAATCCATTGCAGAACGGCACAATGGACGTGTATGGGTGGAAAGCCAGCTTGGAAAGGGAAGCACTTTTTACCTGGAAATTCCAATTCGGGGAAGAGATGAGACTGGAAGTTCAGGATTTGTGGAAAAATTGCTATAAATTCAACTGACTTTTTTGAAAATATTGTGCTATAATGCTTATTTGCATGTATGCGGCTATTTTCAGTAATCATTAAATGTCTTACAGCGCCGGTCATCGGTTCTGGCGCTGGTTTTGTTGTTAGTTTTCGGGATCTAGTTGAGGAGGCTGTTTCGTGGAAACCAAGAGCTTAGTGGCGTTACGTATTAATCTTGCTTCCCCAGAAACGATCCGTTCCTGGTCGTATGGTGAAGTGCTCAAACCTGAGACAATTAATTATCGCAGGCTTCGTCCAGAAAAGGATGGATTGTTCTGCGAAGTAATTTTTGGTCCGACAAAAGATTATCAATGCTATTGTGGAAAGTACAAAAACCCAAGATACAAAAACATGAAACCTGGACAGGGTTCTTTATTTTGCCCAGTACATCGTTACGTATGTGGACGAGGATGCCCGCCAGAAGGCGTTAAAGCGGTTGGAGGACGAAATTAGTGTTTCCGAACGGGAGCAGGCTACCGAAATTAATGCCCGTATCCTGGAAGTTAAACAAGCCCGGGACCGCAAGATTGAGGAATTAAACCAACGCCGAACGGAAATGGAATCACGCCGGGACGAATTGATTGCAGCCAGGCTGGATCCGGTGATCCAGGAGAGCCAGTCTTTGGAACGTCGGCTGACGGAAAAAACCGGCAGTGTCACTCCATCTGCCATTGTCTTTGGTGCCACCAAAGAAACGATTGCCGAAGCCGGAGAGACTATTTCGGCTCAGCATATTTCCAAGGTGCAGAAGATTGTCAAGGGGCGGTTGGACGAACTGGAAGCTGAATTTCAGGATGAATTCCAACGCGAAATTGAACAAATCAAACTAGGGATTGCGGAAATTCGTGCCCAGGCTGAGCAGGAAATGGAAGATCTTCGCAGGAAATTGGAAGACGAAAACGATGCATCCCAAACACAAAATTCGCGGTTCCGGGACGAATTACAGGAACTGCGTCCTTTCACTTTCCTGAGCGAAAGCCGATACCGTGAGTTGAAATCCCGTTGGGGTCAGGTCTTTCGTGCGGACATGGGAGCAGAAGCTTTTTATGATATCCTTCGCCGATTGGACCTGGACCGGCTAGCGGAAGAATTGTGGCATGAGGTTCGCACATCCAAAAGCAAGCAGAAACGGAAGAAAGCCACCAGCCGACTGAAAGTTGTGGAATCCTTCCGGCGGTCAGGTAATCGTCCAGAATGGATGATCCTGACCATCCTGCCGGTTATCCCTCCCGATCTTCGCCCAATGGTGCAACTTGACGGCGGGCGCTTTGCTACGTCTGACCTGAACGACCTGTATCGCAGGGTGATTAATCGCAACAATCGCTTGAAGCGATTATTGGAACTGGGTGCTCCTGACGTGATCGTTCGAAACGAAAAGCGTATGCTCCAGGAGGCGGTTGATTCGCTGATTGATAATTCCCAGCGGGGGAAGGCGTTATCCCGCCGAGGGAGACGGGAGCTCAAATCCCTGAGTGACATGCTCAAGGGGAAAAAGGGTCGCTTCCGCCGGAATCTGCTTGGTAAACGTGTGGACTATTCCGGGCGTTCCGTGATTGTGGTTGGCCCCAAGCTAAAGCTCTACCAGTGCGGTTTGCCCAAGACGATGGCGCTGGAATTATATCGACCATTTGTGATCGCAAAGCTGACCGCTAATGGTTATGCTGGAAATGTAAAAGGTGCGCGCCGGTTTATTGAACGTTCCCGACCGGAAATTTGGGAGGTGCTGGAAGAAGTCATTCGCGATCGACCCGTTTTATTGAACCGGGCGCCCACCCTGCACCGATTGGGTATCCAGGCATTTGAACCGGTCTTGATTGAAGGATCCGCGATCCAGCTCCATCCCCTTGTTACCACAGCCTTCAATGCGGATTTTGATTGCGATCAAATGGCTGTCCACGTACCTCTTTCGGAGAAGGCAGTGAAGGAAGCCCGAAGCCTGATGCTTGCTTCGCGCAACCTGTTGAAACCAGCAGACGGTGAGCCGATCATCAGCCCATCCAAGGATATGACGTTGGGTGTCTATTATTTGACTGTTCAGAATGATCAGCCCCATCGTGGAGATGGACGAGCTTTTGCTGATTTGGATGAAGTGGAAATGGCATATCAACTTGGACAGGTTGATATTCACGCCAATATCCGTGTCATGGTTTTATCGAATTATGATGAAAAGGGCAATCGTTTACCCAAGCCCCAAAAAATCTTGCTGAAGACCACTGTCGGCAGGGTATTGTTCAACCAAATTTTGCCAAAAGAAATCCAATTCTTTAATGAGCAATTGGATAAAGGTGGCGTAAAAGATTTAATTGCCATGGTTTATGATATCTGTGGCGAGACAGAAACCACTGGTGTTGCAGATAGAATCAAGGACATTGGTTTTGAATATGCCATGCGATCCGGATCCACCCTGTCTGTATCTGATATTTCTGTTCCTGAAGAAAAGGATGATATTCTGAACAAGGCACAACAGGAAGTTCAGAATATTGATCGAGCATACCGCCGTGGATTATTGACAGAACAGGAACGGAATGAACGTGAAATTGCGGTCTGGCAGGATACCACAAAGGTGGTTGCAGACGCCGTGCGAAAGGGAATGGACCCCAATGGCAACCTGGCGACCATGGCGTATTCAGGTGCAACCAAGGGCGGTTTTGGACCGATTTCCCAGCTGGCTGGGATGCGTGGTCTGATGGCGGATCCTGCAGGACGTATCATTCGCCTGCCAATCAAGTCCAACTTCCGCGAGGGCTTGACTGCATTGGAGTACTTCATCTCAACCCATGGTGCCCGGAAAGGCCTTGCAGATACCGCCCTTCGAACTGCGGATGCCGGTTACCTGACTCGCCGCCTGGTAGATATTGCGCAGGATGCAATTATCAACGAAGTGGATTGCGGCACAACTGATGGGATCTGGATCCGGAAATCGGATGATGTTGCCGGACAGTCGATGGATACCCGGCTTTACGGGCGTTTGACGGCATCCAGGGTGATTGATCCCATGACTGGAGAAGTCATTGCTGATCGTGATCAGATGCTGGATCATATCGTGATTCGGAAAATACTGAATGCCGGAATCACGGAAGTTAAAGTCCGATCACCGCTCACATGTGAATTGCAACATGGCTTATGCGCCAAGTGCTATGGCATGGACTTGGGACGCGGCAGAATGGTTGAACTTGGTTCGGCGGTTGGTATTGTTGCAGCAGAATCCATTGGTGAACCCGGAACGCAGTTGACTCTACGGACGTTCCATACAGGTGGTGTTGCTGCCGGTTCCGACATCACAACTGGTTTGCCGCGCGTGGAAGAGCTGTTTGAGGCGCGCAGAATGCCAAAGGGTGAAGCTGTCATTACCCGCATCTCGGGTGTTGCCACCATTCATGCATCAGACAAGTACAGCGACCAACGGTATGTTCGGGTGGAGAACAGTGAAATTGTCAGCGATGAGTATGATATTCCAGAAGGCTGGGATATCCGCGTGGAGGATGGAACCGGGATTACTGTTGGAGATGAAGTGGCAGTAACGGGTGAAGCTCATATAACCGCCCAACATGCCGGGCGGGTCCGGATTGAAGGTCGGAAGGTCATCATCTCCTATGAACAGCGCGAAAGCGAAGAATATGATATTCCCACCACAGCACGTCTATTGATTAAGGATGGAGATCATGTTGAGGCAGGACAGCCATTAACGGAAGGCTCCCTCAATCCTCATACAATCCTGCGTATCAAGGGGCGTGAAGCTGCTCAGATGTACCTGCTGACTGAGATCCAAAAGGTTTATCGTTCTCAGGGACAAAACATTAACGACAAACACTTTGAGGTGATTTTGCGGAAGATGACCGGGCGCGTCCAGATTGTCCGTCCTGGTGATACCCACTACCTGCCGGGGGACCTTGTTGATCGATTGGAGATTCGCAAGATGAATGAGTCGTTGGTGGACGAGGGAAAGCAGCCGGTTCGCTACCTGGAAATGCTTCTGGGCGTCACCAAGGCTTCACTCAGCACCGATTCTTTCCTGTCCATGTCATCCTTCCAGCACACAATCAAGGTCCTGGCGTATGCAGCCATTGCGTCCAGTGAAGATCCGCTCTTTGGTTTGAAAGAAAACGTGATCATCGGCAAACTGATTCCGGCGGGGACCGGGTTTGTCCATGGCAGATTTACCCCAAAAGTGGAAGCGACCGAGGCTGTGGCAGATGAAACGGCTCCCTTGGAGAGTTGACATTAACTGAAGCGAGTAATACCCCCAATCCGCCAGCGCGTGGAGCGGGGGTATTTTGTTTGAAAGGATCAACGCATGGAAATAGGCATGGTTCGCAAGGTGGATATTGATCGGGAGATGCAGCAATCCTATCTGGATTATGCGATGAGCGTAATCGTTGCACGGGCACTACCCGATGCGAGGGATGGGTTAAAACCTGTTCAGCGTCGGATTCTTTATGCAATGTATGATATGGGGCTGCGGGCAGACTCGACAACAAAAAAATCAGCAAGAATTGTTGGTGAAGTACTGGGAAAATATCATCCTCATGGTGATTTGGCGGTATATGAGGCAATGGCTCGTCTTGCGCAAGGGTTCACCATGCGTTATCCACTGGTGGATGGTCAGGGGAATTTTGGTAGTGTGGATGGAGATCCCCCGGCTGCCATGCGGTATACAGAAGCCAGGCTGACAGCCTTTGCATTGGATATGCTTGTCCAGCTTGACAGGAATACGGTCAATTTCACCCGCAATTTTGATGACACGCTGGACGAGCCGGAAGTATTACCGGCAGCTTTGCCAAATTTGCTGGTCAACGGAGCTAATGGAATTGCGGTGGGAATGGCAACCAGCATTCCTCCCCACAATCTTGGGGAAGTTGTAGACGCATTAAGCTTTATGCTCAGGGAATGGGATCGGCTTGAGGATATTTCCGTGACGGACCTTGTGAAGTACATTCAAGGACCTGATCTGCCAACTGGTGGGATTATCCTGCAGGATACTGATCAAAACAACCTTCTAAGTGCTTATGGAACAGGTCGGGGCAAGGTAATCGTCCGCGGCAGAGTCCACTTTGAAGAAATGACACGGGGGAAAAATCGGATTATTATTACGGAATTACCATACCAGGTTAATAAAGCAGCCTTAATTGAACGAATTGCAGAGCTTGCCCGGGAGGGTGTCATTGAGGGCATATCGGATCTCCGGGATGAATCCGATCGACAGGGGATGCGGATTGTCATCGAAGTAAGCAAAGCTGCAGAGGAGGCAAATATCCTCAGGGAGCTCTATAAACGGACCCCACTTCAAAGCACGCTATCCATTACGTTGCTTGCTCTGGTGGGTGGTGAGCCGCGGTTATTAACCCTGAAACAAGCTTTGCGGGTTTATTTGGATCATCGTATTGAAGTGATACGGAGGCGATCGGAATTCGATCTTCAAAAGGCGCAGAATCGTCTCCATATCCTCGAGGGTTTGCGCATTGCGCTTAAATATTTGGATGAAATTATTGCCATCATCCGGGCAGCCCCAGATGTGGAAACTGCCCACGCGCGGTTGAAAAAGCGATTCAAGTTATCAGACATCCAGACGCAATCCATACTGGAACTTCCTTTGAGAAGGCTTGCAGCTCTTGAGCGAAAGAAAATTGAGCAAGACTATAAAGATACGCTTGCCCTGATCAAGGAACTGGAAGGACTGCTAAAATCCCCAAAGAAGTTAAGGGGGCTGGTGGAGACTGAATTACTTGCCATGCGTCAATTATATGCGGATCGCAGAAGGACGCAGATTGTTTCTCTAAAAGATGGTGAGACAGTCACGGAGAAATTAACAACAACCGATATGACTCCTGCCCAGGTGACCTGGGTTGGTGTATCTGTTGATGGGAAAATTGGGCGGACACTGACGGACGAATTACCACGGTTCTCCAGTTCCACGGCTCCCAGATTCCTGCTGCGAACCAGTTCCCATCATACGTTATATTTGGTGGCAGAAAATGGACGGGCTGCTGCCATCCCGGTCCATTCCCTGCCAGAGGTGGAAAAATTTCCAGATGGTTTTCTGACCCATAAAGCCTGCCCGTTGGATGAGGGGGATGCAATTGTCGCCGTCTTTTCTGTTCCACCCAGGTTGGATGAGAGCGGGGACAGGTTTGTTGTTACGGTTTCCAGACAGGGACTGGTGAAAAAATCCAATGTATTTGATTTGCCGGGACCTTCATCCCAGGCGTTCGTACTGACGCGTGTGAATTCGGATGACTATCTGCGATCCTGTTTTCTATCCAACGGATCCACTGATTTGGTGCTTGCGACTGAACGGGGAATGATGATCCGGTTTCTTGAGAGCGATGTTCGCCCAATGGGGTTGGCTGCAGCTGGTGTTAACGGCATCAAACTTGCAGGCGGGGACCAGGTTGCGGGTGCGGTTGGGATGACGGGGGAAGGAGAATTACTTGTTATCACAAGTGATGGGCATTCCTGGCGATTGAATCCGGATGCCATCCCCGTACAGGGGAGGTATGGTCTTGGAGTCCAGTTAGCCAAATTAAACCCTGGGATCACAATTGCTGGAGTGTCCTTCGGTAGATCCACACAAGGTGTAGTGATGCACTTCCGACATGCAGCCCCCAAACAAGCCCGTATGGATCAATCTCCCATTGGGAGGAGGCTGACAAAAGGTTTTGCTTTATTGGAAGTTAAATCTTCCGATCAAATTGTGTCCGTTACTTCAGAAACGGATACCCTAAGTTTTTGGGAGCCATCATCGGTTCGGAAGACAAGGTCGGTTTCCAGTGCGAAATCCACTCCAAAAGAGGCGGCGGGTATGTTTCCAAAGAAACCAGCCAGGAAAACCCGTACCAGCAAATTGGTGCCAGATTCCACAGAGGCAAAGAAGATAACCCCAACGCCCCAACGCTCCAGAAAATCCGCGACGGCACCAACTGAAAAGTCTCCTGCTGGTGGAACTCCGAATCACAGGTCAACCCGATCAACCACCCCAACAACCACGAAAACCCAATCATCCACAAAACAAACTAGAATTAAGGGAAAGAAAACTCAAAAATCAGGCTTGCCGGAGAAGAGTTCGGTTTTGGAAGATGGCAACAAACCAAGGCGCGGAAGGAAACCTGCAGATCAACCAGCGGAGAAGAACGAATAATGGTAGTAGATTAGATCACCGGATTTTCGGAAGGAGTCCCTGCGTTCCACGAAAAATGTAACGATTGCCCCGAGTCGGTTTTATTTAGCATTTGGAACCTGGCATTGGGAGCAATCTCAGTAAACAACAGGTTGTACCAGGCGCGGATTGCATCTTTTCCGCGAATAGTCCTGGCAGATGTAATGTGAAAAGCATCATCCCTGTATAAATTGACCAGAGTCTCCACATCCCGGGTATTTAAGGCTGATATATATTGATCCCGTAAATCTGCCGGGGGAGGTGGTGGGGGATTGGTGTTACCCCAGGGAAATTCTGCAATCGCCCGCCACATATCTGGTGCCTTGTTGCGGCACCAATCCCATGAATAAAAGTCAAATCCTTCCAATCCGACATCAACTGCGGTTTCCATAAATTTAACCACTTCCCCGATGGATGGTTTCCATCCGTGTTCACTATAAGCAGCGCCAACGGGGAAGATTGGACGGCGGTGTTGGAGGGATTGGAACTGCTCCACACAGGTTTTCAACTGCTCTCCCGGATTGTGAGATTTCACCCAGTATACCTGGGGCATGTTCAGGTTACATTGCGAAAGGAATTCCTGCCAGGGAAAATCACGATGGATACGGGGGTAACGGTAAGAGCAGATGGCGATTGGATAGTCTGGCAGGTTGGATCGGAGGCGGGACATAAATTGACGGGCAGCAACATCTTTTCCCGGGCGTTTATATTCACCTTCGGCGTCAATGATATAGCCATCCAACTGTAATTCATTGACTCTTTGTATCGCCTGGTCTGCCTCAGCAAGAGGGGAATAGGCATACACATAATGCCACCCCCAAACCTTGATGCCACGTTTCCGTAGTTCATCCACCAGAGGGATGCAAAGATCCACGCCATTGACTACATTGTAGCGATCCGAACCATCGGAGACCTTGATGCAGAGATGGGATAAACCGGCAGCCTGGGCGGTATCTGCAATTGCTATGGGATTGCCTTTTTCGCATTGGTTAATGCGCCAGATGAGAAAGCCTTTGCCTGTTGGATACATGGAGACCTCGTCGATGGATGAGATTAATCAGCAGGTTGCAAGTTGCCTGCCAACCCAATTTCAGGGGCAATATTGCGCATAGCCGATATCACGTTATCCATGTGCTGCCATAAATCCACACCAAATTCATTTGCGCCCTGTAAAATCTCTTCGCGATTTGCACCTGCCGCAAATGACGAATCCTTCCATTTCTTTTTTACCGAGGAGGATGTCAGGTCATACAGGGACCGGGAAGGGCGCACCAGAGCTACAGCTGTAATCAAGCCTGTGACTTCATCGCAGGCGAACAATGCCTTTTCCATCAGGGTAATTCTCTGGATACCTGTATGCCGGGCGTGGCTCTGGATGGCTCGGATGATTTCTTCTGGAACACCCTGTTCACGCAGGATGGGCTCACCAGCTGATGGATGTAAATCTGCGGTGGGATGTATTTCCCAATCAAAGTCATGAAGCAAGCCTGCAATTCGCCAGGTATCCACATCCTGGTGTAATTGTTCTGCATAAAATGCCATGGCAGCTTCCACGCAAAGCATGTGATTGATCAAATTTTGATTTTTTACGTATTTTTGAACTATTTCCAATGCTGCTGATCTGTTCATTGGACAACTCCTTTGAATTTAAGGGTTCTGTGGAAAAATGGGTTCGGGATTACCTAATACTGGTATTGGGTGTGTGATCCAGGTATCAACCAGGGCAACAAGCGTGGCTGGGAGTTCCCGGATGTTCCAAATCAATAAGGATTTACGGCTGTATGATCGTTGATCTGCCGCAACTCCGATGGTGTTAAGACCGAGGTTGTTACAGGTGATTAATGCCCGGGGGAGATGATATCTCTGGGTTACCAATATGGCTTCAGTAACTCCAAAGATATCTCTGGCTCGATAGCAAGTGTCATATGTTCTTCGACCAGCGTAATCAAGGACAATTGCCTCTGGCGGGATGCCCAGTTCAAGTGCATACTCATACATCGCACCGGGTTCGTTGTAATAAATAAATCGGTTATCCCCGCTGAACAATAATTTCTCCACAACACCATCATGATATAACCGGGCGGCAGTGGCGACACGGTCGCGTAACACTGGAGATGGGGTGCCATCCCGTTGTAAGCCAGCCCCAAAAACAATAGCCAATCTTCCTGGGGGAGTGCTTTCCAAAGAGTATATCCGGGGAACGGAATGAATTTCTGCAATCAGTTTGGGGATGCCCAGAACCAGGCTTGTCAATCCAATTCCGAACATAATGAAAAGTGCGATCATATGGATAAATTTCTGTAAACCTGATCTGTGATTCTTTGTGCCAATTCTGCGCACTGGGTTAATTTTCTGTTTTTTCAAAATTACCTGCCAGGAATGGTTGAATAATCCAGGTCTAAAAACTGAAGAGTGTTACGTAAAGGATCATAAATGGAATCGTCAACCACGCGCATATCCTGAATATCATAATCAAGGATTGAGGTTAACAGTGCCTTTCCCTCATCTGCCTTGATCAAATCGAGGAAACCATTATTAAGGGCTTGTACGGTATCATTATCCAGCAGGGAAGCATATGACAAATTCAGATTGGGAATGACACCATCGCTTTTCCATATGACGATTACTCGATCCATGGCATCGGGCAGGTCATCCAGAATGGAAGGAGATGTTCGCGGGTCACCACTGATGGCAAATGTAACCGCAAAGTCACATATTTCCTTGATATATAATGCTCGTATGGTTGCAGGGCTTGATACAACGAAAGCCGGCTCTTTGACAATCACATTGTTTTCAGCTAACAAAGCGGCGGGGTAAATATAGCCTGCCAGTGACTTGGTGTCGATCCAACATGGACGGCGATCCTGGAATTGAGCAAGCGCAACATCGGCATTACCGGTTGTCTGGTTGCTTGCCGGGTCATAATAGGCAACAAAACCACTCTCAATATTTGCCAAAAATTGAACGCCGTAGTAATAAACGCCAAAATGATTGGTGAGCATGGCAACCCTGGCAATCCCCAAATCATGAGCGTGCAGATAGGTAAGAGGGGGCAACCAGGTGATATGAACAAGCCCGGTTTGCAGGTCATTCAACAAATTTTCCCACGTATCATATTGCTGAAAAACAAAATGAAATTGGGTCAGGGATTCGAGAGAATCCACCAATTGTTGTTGGGGCTGGTCCCCCGAAGATGGAAGTTCTTCAATTACAGCCCCAATCACCAGGGGGTGATTGGCTGATCCTAATGGCTCTGGTGTTGGAGTGAGGGTTGGGCCGGGGGTCACCGTGGGGGTGGGTGAACTGGTAATTACCAATTGACTGCCTGGTTTTGTGCAGGCAGATAGAGTTAAAAGGAATGCCACACAGATTATAATGAACGTTGTATGAGAATTCTTCCTTGAGCTATGCATTCGTCCATTCTTTCGGTACAATAAAAATTACACAGGTGGAAGGATAACCTTGCTGCATTATACCCGATTCATGCGAAGCCTAAATGGGCGGGAGGAGTGACCGTGGAAACAAGAAAACCTGGAATTGGAATTGGAGGTGTCTTGGGGATCCTGGCGATCGTCCTGATCCTGTTTTTTGCTGGAATTTTTCTGATTGTACGGGAGACTACAAATGCCATCCTGAGTCCTGTCAGGGAGGCGAACAGTGAGCTTAAAACTCAAGTGTCTGAATTTCTGCATCCAACCCCAACGGTTTTGCCGGACCCAATAACCATTATCCACGAGGTGCGATCCCTGGCGCGGCTGGAAACAATTCAATATTCGGTCGAAAAAGTCATTACTGCAGAAGTGGGGCAGGGGCAATTATCTTTCCTGTTTGGAGATCGATTGTTGTTTGTGGCTCACGGTGTTGTTATTGCCGGGGTGGATTTGAATAAGATGACCAGCACGGATGTCTGGTTGGAGGGAGAAACCTTATATATCAAAACGCCAGATCCGGAAGTGTTTATTGCCACCCTGGATAATGACAAGTCCTATGTATTTGACCGGGAGACGGGAATTCTCACCAAGGGCTATACAGCCCTGGAAACCCAAGCTCGTATCGTTGCCGAAAACGAGATCCTGAAGGCTGCCATGGAGGATGGGATTTTGGACCTTGCCCGGCAGAATGCAAACGCATACCTGGAACGGCTTTTGAAGGGTTTGGGTTACCAGGTGATCATTTTCATTGAAGCGACTCCAACACCATAGGAGAACATCCTCACATTAATGGTGTTTTGTTGAAAGAAAATCGAAGAGCATTTATGAAAGCAGTTTTAGTAGCATGATTTTTCTTGACAAAATCCCTCAATAGATTACAATGTAATTTATTGTAATCGGATATTTTTATGCCTATTCTTGTTTCAAGGAGGTGGTTGGGGAAATCAATGCAATGTCCGAAGAAATTTCTTTTTTGAGAAGGTTCCCGCGTCCAAGCGGACCGATGTATCCATATATTTCATAGGAGGAAGAGATGTCCAAAAAGTTATTGACTGTGATCAGTGTTGTACTGATCCTCACCTTCGTGCTCGCGGCCTGCACACCCAAGCCCGATCTGTCGAAGGAAGTGACCATTAAGGTCTGGCACCAGTGGGATGGCAAGTACCTCGAAGCCATTACCCAGGCGTTCAATGATTACACCGCCGCTCACCCGAATGTAAAATTTGATCTTTCCAAACCCGAGGATGTTGCCAATGCATTGAATGTGGCAATCCCGGCTGGCGAAGGTCCCGATATCATTGGTTGGGCAAATGACCAAATTGGTCAACAGGCGATCAAGGGTAATATTGTTGCATTGAACGATTACGGCATTACCGAAGATTTCATTAAGAAAACTTACGAACCGGCTGCCGTCAATGGCGTTATGTATAAAGACAAGATCTGGGCTCTTCCTGAAAGCCAGGAAGGTATTGCTTTGATCTACAATAAGGATCTGGTCACCTCAGAATACCTGCCCACCGACCCCCTAAACTTTGATGACCTGCTTGCCAAGGCACAGAAGTTCCAGGCGGATAAGGGTGCGGTCCTGGTGTGCAACCAGGCATTTGGCGGAAATGATGCCTATCACATGTCGCCAATCTTCTTCGGTTTTGGTGTCCCCAGCTATATTGATGAAGAAGGTGTTGCCTACCTGAACACTCCGGAAGCTGTCAAGGCAGCTGAATGGCTCCTCAAGTTCAAGGATGTTTCCCTGACTGAGAACAGCTATGATATCTGCTTTGCTGGTCTTAAGGAAGGCAAGGTTGGCATGTGGTGGACTGGACCGTGGGCTGTTGCTGGTATTGAAGAATCCGGCATCAACTACGGAATTCTGCCTTTTGGTCGTCCGTTTGTTGGTATCAAGACCCTCATGATGACCAAGAATGCTGTGGATCGCGAAAATCAGGACATTGTGATTGATGTCATGAAATACTTCACCGGTGCGGAAGCATCCAAGAAGATTGCCCTGGTCAACAAGACCATTCCCGCCAATACTGCTGCGTTGAAGGACCCCGAAGTCCAGGCACTCACAGCAGTTGTTGGTTTTGGCGCTGCGTTGAACCTTGGTGTTCCAATGTCTCCATCAATCTACTCGTCAGCCCAGTGGGATCCGGTAGGCAAAGCCAGCCAGGCTATCTGGCAGGGTGCTGCTGCTCCGGCTGAAGCCATGGCTGCTGCTCAAAAAGCTGCTGATGATGCAGTTTCCCAGATGAAATAATCGTGGGATTAATGGCTGGGAGAGTCAATACTCTCCCAGCCATTCTTAATTTAATATTTGAGAGGAGGGAAGGATGTCAGTTTGGAGTGGAAAGAAACGAGCATTAACCGTCCTGCTATTCCTTTTACCAACCATCATAGCAATTCTCATTTTCAATATTTACCCAACCATCCTCAACATCTATATATCGTTTACGAACCGAAACAAATTTCGTCCCAATCCGGATTGCGAGGTTGGTTTGACGGGTGTTTTGGATCCGCTCTGTTGGCCGGCATTTAAAGACAAAGCGCCTGTTGGATTGGGGGATCCGTATCGGCTTGCCGACCCATTGCTGAAAAATTATGGCGACCTCCTCGGAACCCTGTTCACGGCAGAGTCTTTGATATCCCTTGTGAAGGTATTGGTATGTTTTGTTCCTCTCCTGGTTGCCAATTGGTTAAATAAGCGATTTTCCAAAGAAGCCACCCCGCCAATATCCTCCACATGGATATGGATTATTGCTGTAATTCTATGTGTTTTCCTGGGGTTAATTGTCAACTTTGGGAATTCCTTGAATACCCTGATGGAAACGGGCGATTTCATCGTAGTGGTTTTTCGCACGATCCTCTTTGTTCTTGTTCGGGTTCCTTTGACATTTCTGATTGGCTTGATCCTGGCGCTGGTTCTGAACAGCTCCAATCTGCCCGGTAGAACCTTCTTCCGTGTCATGCTTTTTATTCCTTGGGGTGCATCCGCAGTTGCCATCCTGATGTCTCTGGTGTGGCAATTTATGTTCCGGGAACAGGGTACGATCAACCAATTGTTGCTGGCATTATTCAATATCAAGGGGCAGGTTTGGCTGAATAAACCAGCTTCTGCATTCGGAGCGATTGTACTTGCGGATATCTGGTTCTCTTACCCATTCTTTATGGTGTCCATCCTGGGAGCATTACAATCCATTCCGACAGAACTTTACGAGGCTGCGGATGTGGATGGCGCTTCCTGGTTCCAGCAGTTAATGAACATTAC
>JAGVUS010000349.1 GCA_019136175.1 Chloroflexota bacterium
CCGAACAACATCCCTTGGCATGGGTGAACCGGTACAAACAGCGTGGCTCAAGATTAAGTTGCGGCTTAACCTCGCACTCTCTGCCCGTTGAATTCTACGGTCGGCAAAAATCCCAAAGCCGGTATTTATCCCATATACCGGTTCCCCCGTTTCCAGGATGGAATTCAGCCATTCCCTTGATCGGCACAAGTTCTCAAATCCAATTGGTGATATATCCACCTCTTCCTTTTGGCGAGCAACACTGGCAACCTGTTCAAGAGTGAGAGAATGTCCATCAAGTGAAATCATGCGTTTCTCCTATTACAATAACAAATATCCGACAAGCACAGCGGTAACCGGGACGGTAACATTATCCCAATCCCGCAGTGGCAGGGTTTCAACCAGGGTACAGATAGAAGAGATCATCAAAACAGGCAGGATATATTCGTGCCAGGATTTCCCCCACATTCCGTTTGCAACAAAGAACAATAAAACAACCAGGGGTAGTATGAATCCACCAGTAAACATTGCCGAAGAGCCAGCGATTGTCTTCCCGTTCGACCAGGGAATGGTTGTCCCAGCAACTTTTCTCCCAACAATATCCGCGATCCCATCCCCACCGCACAAAACCATTAAAGCAATGATGCCAACGGGGGACTTCTCCCATATTACTAACGTGATCACCACAAAAATAATACCATACAGGAGCGGACCACGTAAAATTTCTTTTGGATCTCCTGTCCTGCTCATTGCCATTACTGTATCCCGATTTTTAATCACCCCAAATCCGATGAGCAGGAAACTTACAGTAATCAAACCCGGAATGATGAAGGCAAGATATTTTGACCAGGGATGTTCAGGGAAAAGCAGCCAGCATAACACAAAAATTGGACCCGTGCCAATATGAATAATTTTTCTGCTTACTTTGGATTGAATCCATCCATACTTGGCTGCAAAATTATTCAATTGAAGCCAGAGGATTGCAAGGCTAAACGTTACCACAAATGCTATGAGCGGGTTGGATATCATGATCATCAGTCCGGTATGAGATAACTTTTTTCAACGTTAGTGTTGACGACGATCCCGTTCCAGCTCACGCTCTTGATCGCGTTTTGCAATATCCTGGCGTTTATCATAAAGTTTCTTGCCGCGCGCCACAGCAATTTCCAGTTTGGCACGCCCCTCCTTTAGATAAAGCTGTACCGGCACAATCGTAACGCCTTTTTGCCTAACCACATCCCATAATTCACGGATTTCCCTGGCGTGCAGGAGCAATCTCCTTCGCCTTTTGGGATCATGGTTCATCCGTGATGCTGGATCATATGGGGCAATATGAGCATTGATCAGCCATGCATCGTGTTCGGTGACCTCGACATAAGCTTCCGATAAACTCACCTGCCCGGCTCGAATGGATTTAATTTCACTTCCCTGAAGCGATATCCCTGCTTCAAATCGATCCAATAAAAAATATTCAAAATGTGCTTTTCGATTGGTTGCAATCACTTTTACTGCCATAGGTTGGATTGTACCTTATCTATCCTTTTCGGGCTATGGTATATCCAACTGCCGCCCGTATGATTGCATAAAGAAATAATACGGGCTGTAAACCAATCAATTCTCCAATTAACGGACCGATCAGCGAACCCAGCAGGATGGCAGCATTGCTTCCAAGATTAAACCAGGCAAGATGAATTGATTTATCTTGATCGGGTATACTTTCATATAGATATGTATAAATTGAACTGGCACAGATGGACCAGCCCAACCCACCAATCACATGTGCCAATAAATACATCGGTGCTCCGCGGGAGATTGCCAGTAATACCGGAAAAATAGCCAGAATCATCATCCCGGCACCAGTCATTACCGGGCTGCGAAACCGGCGGATCAATCGGGAAAATTGCGTGGATCCAAGAAACAACGCGAGGTTAAATATGGCTGTCCCCAGGCTGATCACCTGATCGTTTAACTTTAAAACATTTACAGAATAAATCGGAAAAATTGGGATGGGTAAATATTGAGCAAGATGGAACAGGAAAAGAAGTATGATCGTTGTTCGAAAGGGACCCTCAAATATATTGGGGCGAAGTTGGTGTTTGAGGGTCAAAAAGATTTGCTTCAATAATTTGGGTTCTTGCCTGTTGGTCGCATTTTCCTGGTTTAATGGAGGGTGAATGCTGAACAAATGAACGGAACTCATCACCGCACCAAGAAACCCCAAGCCAAAAACATATGCGTACCCATATGGAAAAATAACCGAGTTCAACAACCAACCCGCAAGAAGTGCAGATAATGTCGTTACAATGGCAAATATGGCATTTCGGATACCCAGTACAGAACCGCGCCATTCCTGAGGCACTGTTTCACCAAAGAAAGCATTGAATGAAATGGATAACGCCGTTCCCGGAATGGACATAAGAAAAATAATACCGGTAATCATTCCGACTTGAAGGCGGGAGGATATCAATCCATTCAATATTGGCAACAGGATGATCAACAAATAAAAAACGCGAAAACTGATTGTGCTCCAGACCACTGCTTTCCTGGTTGACTGTACTTTCAACCAAGCACCAGCAGGCAAAGCCACAAACAAGCTTATAATAGCTGGAGCAGCACTGATTAATCCCAATTGTCCCGCACTGGCTCCCATCCTGGCAGCATAGATCGAAAGAAATGCAATGGTAGTGCCATTTAATACACCATACCAACCAATATCCAGGTACAGGTTCCAAAAATTTTTTCTGTGTTCCACCGGGACGCTGTGACTGAATCGAAAAATAGACTTTACAAATTTGATTAACACATTCACCTGTGTAGCCGGGATAATATCATGAACTCATTTACCAACGATTTTTATCTCAAAAAAGGAATTATATTCCTGAATCATGGTTCTTTCGGGGCAACTCCAAAACCTGTTTTACAAACTTCTCAATTCTATCAAATTGAAATGGAAAAACAGCCTGTGGAATTTCTAGGCAGGCGGGCAGGCAGTTTATTGGAAAATTCCCGAAATATTCTAGCCAATTATTTAAAAACAAGTCCTCAAAATATTGTGTACATAACCAACACCACCATTGGTGTAAACATCATTGCCCGTTCCCTGGAACTTGGGGCTGGTGATGAGGTGCTTGCAACAAACCAGGAATATGGTGCATTGGACAGGACATGGAAGTTTTTATCACAGAAAAGAGGTTTTCAATACATAAACCATCCCTTGAAGGTTCCCGTTAAGGCATCCGGTGAAGTTATTGAATGCCTTGCATCGGGTATCACGAAAAATACCAGGGTACTATTTATCAGTCACATTTCCTCCCCCACCGCCATGATATTTCCACTCAAGGAAATGATCCAAATCGCCAAAGAGAATCAAATCATCACGGTCATTGATGGAGCCCATGCGCCAGGTCAATTGGAATTGGATCTGGACGCATTAGGCGCTGATTTTTATGTTGGGAATATGCACAAATGGCTATGCGCACCAAAGGGGTCCGCTTTCCTTTATGCTTCTCCTTCTTCTGCTCACCGGATCGAACCCCTGGTGGTCAGTTGGGGCTGGCAAAGTGAAAATCCTTCCGGTAACCAGCTTGTGGATTTTCTGGAATGGCAGGGGACGCGTGACATCTCTCCGTTCCTGTCAGTTCCATCTGCAATAGAATACCAGGAACAACATCAATGGAAAGAGGTCCGGACCCGGTGTCATCACTTGGCTTCGCTGGCATATCAAAGGATCACTGAATTGACAACCATTCCACCCTTATACCCCGATTCACTGGACTGGTTTTCACAAATGGTCTCTCTTCCTCTCCCCAACTCTGTTAACACAGATGAACTCAAGGATCAGCTCTACGATCGATATCAGATTGAGATTCCGATAATTTCATGGAATAACCGGAAATTCATCCGGATTTCCATCCAGTGTTACAATGATGAATCAGATATTAATGCCCTGATGAATGCATTAACTCATTTAATACCATTTTAGGAAATTCTGATTTAGGAGCTTTTTTATGCCGGAAATTTCTCTTGCTCTTGGTGGTGGTGGCATTAAAGGAATTGCTCATATCGGAGTATTAAATGTCCTAGAGCGCACAGGAATCAAGGTCCGGGCAGTTGCCGGTACAAGCGCCGGAGGCATTATTGGCGCAGCTTTTTCTTCCGGACTTGGAAGCGACAGGATCAAAGAAATCATTCTTAAGATGGACCAGAAATCACTTTTCCAACGTGGAAAGAACGAAGGTCCAGCCATTCTTGGTTTGGCGGGGTTAACTAATCTGCTCACAGAAGTTTTGGGAGATAGGCTGATATCTGATCTACAGATCCCCTTTGCCTGCACGGCGGTTGATCTGGATGCCGGACAGGAGATCATATTAACACAAGGACGGGTTGTGGATGCCATTTTGGCGACTGTAGCAGTACCAGGAGTCTTCCCACCCAAGCTTTGGAATGGACACACCCTTGTTGATGGCGGCGTTCTTGATCCGGTTCCGATTGCACTAGCTCGCTGGCTGGCTCCCAAACTTCCCGTGGTGGCGGTGTTTCTGTCTCCCCCACCGGAAAACTGGCGGGAGCTGGCGCCTATAGAATTACCCATCAACGCTCCAATTCCCCAACCCATCCTGGAACGAATTAGCCGGTTGCGGATCAGCCAGGCGATCCGCATTTTCGGGGAATCGTATGATATTTCCACCAGGATGCTGGGAGAATTGCGCGTTCAGATGGATCATCCGGACGTATTAATTCGTCCAGATGTAAAGGAATTTGGCATTGTCGATCAGGTCAATCCGGAAATCCTGATCCAACGGGGAATATCAGCAGCTGAGCGCGCTGTTCCAGATATCATGAAATCATGTTCATGGAAAAATCGGATCCCCAGGTATTTTCTTCAAGTCTCCCCGCCGGGGAAAATCCTAGAACCTCATGATGAAGACGAGACCAAACAAGACCAAGCCTCGTAATTTGCGTCAGTATGCAAAACAAACCAACCTGCATTTATCCATAGGACTTTTTCTGTTGGTCATTTCGGTTGGAGTTGGAATGATATCCCTCATCTGGGGTGGTAACGCTGCGCTTGCTGCAATTTTTTGTATCATCATTGCAATCGGGATATTTGCATTAATTTTCCTGGTTCTCTGGATTATGGAAAGGATTGCCCGACATGACTGAAGAAAAACACACGAAATTATTCACGGGGCAGGATGGCATCACTTGGAAATATTCATCAAACCCGGAAACCGACAGACCGATTCTTGTCCTTTTCCATGGATGGAGTGGGGATGAAAACTCCATGTGGGTTTTCTCCAAGAAATTCAATACCCCTCCATGGCATATATTTTCCCCAAGGGGAATTCTTGAAACAGAATCTGGCGGATTTGGTTGGACTGATTTACGCGAAAATCATTTTTCAAACTTTATCCATGTAGCAGAGACCATCCATAACTCATTACAAGCCTTACTTAAACAATTCAACATCATTCAATCCCCAATTCATGCCATGGGATTCAGTCAGGGTGGTGCCCTATTGCTTGTATTGTCAATCCTTTATCCAGCCACATATACTAAAGCCGCATGTCTTTCGGGTTATATGCCACAAGGGTCGAAGACTTTCATCGCCCCTGGCTTGTTATCCCAAAACAATTATTATATTGCCCACAGCACCAATGACCAGATCGTTCCATTTTCCCATTCACTGCAAATTCAAGAAAAATTGAAGGCAGGAGACGCCAGCGTGCAATTTTGCCAGGCGGATGTTGGACATAAAGTGGACGCGGCATGCTTTCGAGATTTGGGGGAGTTCTTCCTCGCATCAAATTAACAGCTATCGGTTTTGAAGCAGGTAAATAAAACCCACCAGGATTCCCAAAACAAAAAATAATGCAATAAATAATCCGGCGGGGACTCCACCAATCCCACCTGTTTCTCCAACTGCAGAATAGGTCGGAATGACTAACGGGGGAGGCGGTGTAAATGTTGGCATGCGCGTTGGTTGCATTGGATCGTTAAATTGAGCGGCTAATGTTGGATCAATGGTACTGGTAATTTGTGGTGCCGGTGTGGGCTGGGGTGTCACTACTGGCACTTGGGCAGACAAAGATACATTGGCAGCAAATACCCAGCCAATTCCACCTGGCGCACCCGGATATTGAATTAAAACCCAATCATTCCCCGGAGTAATACCAATTGCTGGTGCGTCCTGCCCTTGGGATAAGATACCCACTGCAGGGGCAAGTGTGCTGGGATACGCCCGTACATTTACATAAGGTTCTGTCGAACCGGCTCTCACAGTGACCATCGGACCTGCCGGTGAACTGGTGACTGTCGGAATGCTGATGGTCGGGATTTGGGCAGATACAAGGTCAACTTCATGCCCAATATTTTGCCCAAAGATAAAGAGTATTCCTGCAATGGCGATGATCCAGATAAGCCAGTGATATGAGTTCATTTTTTTCATGACAGAATCCTGTATTCAATCCGTAGTAATCCGATTATAATCATTTCTATGCAATCCAGGATTTATCATGGAGATATTGAACCAAATGATATTGCCCGTGCGTTGGTGGCATATTTTCACCGCGGGAACTTCAGGGTACAGCAAATTGGAAAAAACGAAAAATTAAATGTCCAAATCGCCACCCATCAGATGGCAACTTCCGGTGGACAAACAGCAATTGGGATCGCGATTGAAAAAGTGGAAGATGGCATTTCCATCCAAGTGGGGCAACAAGCCTGGATTGGTGTAGCTGCCAGTCTTGGAAAAACGGCTATAACTTTAATGACGGCTCTAAAAAATCCATTTCGACTTCTGGAGCGACTGGATGATTTGGCTCAGGACATTGAGTCTCTCCGATTGTCCGAAGAAATCTGGCGGGTGATTGAGGAAGCAGTTCGAAGGGCTGGTGCCAGCCTGGAACTCTCGGAACGCATGCGAAGAATTGTGTGCGAGTACTGTAACACCGCCAACCCAATCGGGGAACCGCGCTGCATCGCTTGCGGAGCTCCGCTTGGCAGCGTTCAACCAGATACATGCGATTATTGTGGATTTGTGGTTAATAAAGGCGAAATCAATTGCCCTTACTGCGGCAAGCCATTACAATAACAAAAGGAGAGCCCGAAAAGTGGCAAACCCCATTGGGTTAAATTCCATCAAGGGGATAAAAATCGGACACGCCCATGATGCATCAGCACTTACAGGGTGCACTGTCATCCTTTGTGAAGATGGCGCTATCTGTGGCGTGGATCAGCGTGGTGGTTCCCCTGGCACAAGGGAGACTGACCTCCTGCGCCCCATGCATATGGTACAGCATGCCAATGCTGTTTTACTGACTGGTGGTTCTGCTTTTGGATTGGATGCTGCAACCGGGGTTGTAAAATATCTTGAGGAACAAAAAATTGGATTTAACGCGGGGGTTGCACGGGTTCCCATCGTACCAGCTGCAGTCATCTTTGATCTCGCCATCGGCTCACCGAATACCCGACCCGACGCGGCAATGGGCTACCAGGCATGCCTGAATGCCACGACACAAAACCCCGAACAAGGAAATAGCGGTTCAGGTATGGGAGCAACGGTTGGAAAAATATTGGGGATGAAACAGGCTGTAAAATCTGGCGTTGGCTTCTCCATTCAATCTGCGGGTGGTGGTATTTTTGTGGGAGCCATCATAACAGTAAACTGCTTTGGTGATGTAGTTGATCCCTCAAATGGAAAGATCATTGCAGGAGTTCGTTCCATGGAGACGGGTCCCATCAAGATTGGAATGGGTAAACCATATGCAGATACCCTGGAAATCATGAAAAGCCTGGCAGGCCGTGCCATTCTGGATTTTGCGGCGCGTCAAAACACTGTAATTGGCTGCATCATAACCAATGCCCGTTTATCCAAAGAAGAAGTCAATAAAGTGGCTCAAATGGCACATAACGGATTGGCATTAACCATCCGTCCAGCCCATACAATGTTTGATGGAGACACAATATTTTCCATGGCGACTTGCCAGAAAGCTGCTGATGTAAATATTGTAGGAGCTTTTGCTGTTCAGGCAGTTGCCGACGCAGTGGTGAATGCAGTAAAGTTTGCAAAATCCGCCGGGGGATTACCCTCCGCTGGTTCAATGAGCAACGAAATGGAAGTAATTGAGGATTAAAACAAATGCCCGAACATCCACTACGAATTTTCTCCGGATCCGCACATCCGCAGCTTGCCCAGGAAATTGCCAATCTTCTGGGTGTTCTTGTTGGGAAAAACACAACCAGGCAATTGCCAGACTCAGAAATCCACGTCATGATCGATGAAGCCGTTCGCGACCAGGATGTTTTTCTGGTACAACCCTGCCCGGCACCTGTCAATGACCACTTAATGGAACTGCTCTTATACCTGGACGCATTTCGACGCGCCAGTGCTCACCAGATTAATGTGGTCATTCCATATTTTCCATACGCACGCCAGGATCGAATGGCAAAAGGCAGGGAAGCAGTCAGCGCACGGGTTGTCGCCAACCTGCTGGAAAACCAGGGTGCTAGTCGTGTAATGTTTGTGGATATCCACAACCAGGCAATCCAGGGCTTCTTCAATGTTCCGGTGGATCCCGTAAGTGCAATTCCGGTCCTGGCGAATTATTTTACAAAGCCCGAATTCGCAAATGCCGCAATTGTCTCCCCGGATGTGGGGCGCGCAAATGTTGCCGGAAAATATGCCGAAATGTTGAATCTCCCACTGGTGATCATGCATAAACGCCGGGTGAACTTCCAGGAAACAAAGGCAACTCATGTGGTAGGTGACATCAAAGGAAGAATGCCAATTATTGTTGATGACATGATTGCCAGTGGAAGTGTATTAAAGCAAATTGATTCGTTATATGCACAGGGAGCTGAAGGAAAAACCTGGTTTGCCATCACTCATCCTGTCCTGTTACCCTCTGCACTTGAAGTGTTGGATCGCGATGACCGAATCGGTAAACTGGTGGTTACCAATACCCTCCCCATCCCCCCGGAAAAACTTCACCCAAAAATTGAAGTTGTTTCTGTTG
>JAGVUS010000081.1 GCA_019136175.1 Chloroflexota bacterium
GCATGGAGCAATGAATAAATCCTTGTGTATCCAATGTGTCCCCGCGATAAATTCCACTAAACATTGCAGATCGATACATATGGATTGGGGTAATGTGATAAATTGTGTCGGCTGCGTCTATTTTCATTACTTCACCCGATAAATGACAGTTGAGCGGTCTTCATAGACAGTTTCCCAAAGATGATTATTCCAGGTTTCAAATTTTGTTAACCCTTCACCGGGATAAATCACTCTTTCCAATTGTCCCACAACAATATAGGATACATCGTACTTATCCAAAAAATCTTTAACAGATGCTTGATCGAGGGATGTATAAAAATCTGCAACATCCTGTGTGCGGTTGGTAACCCAGGTGGAGGGAGTAATGGATCTCTGTTGAATTTGGTGCCAATCCCAACCGATCACCGTTGGCAATCCGGTATAAATTGAAAAACGGCTTGTCCAATGGTATAGTGGAGCATTCCCCTCCACAATCACAGGAGAACCGGTAATATTTCGCTGCATCCACTGGATTGCAAGGTAATCCTGGTTCAGATCCATATCATACCCGGCTTCATTGTAATGCGAAGTCGCCATAAATGTCATTCCATCCAGGGTATGAGGAGCTTCTTTACTCATCCGGTCACGAATTTTATCCGCGCCCGCCAGGAGGGGAAACAAAGCCGCACTGCCAACCAACAGCACCAGGATTGCCATCCAGATCGTTTGAAGATTGATCTTCCAGTGATTTCGAATTTCCGGAAGTAGCCAGAATAATGCTGATGCCGAGCTGATTCCAAGCATGGTCCAGGCTTGCAGATAGAATTTAAAGACAGTATTCATGCGCCCCACATCACCCTGGAGAACAATAATTTCCACCGCAAGCGTCAGAACGAATGACAGAGCGACCAGAAACAGTGTGAATTTCTTCCCTTCAGGTTGACCTGGACGGAAAATCAAAATGAAGGACAGAAGAGCAACGAAAGCTGCCAGCCATGCAATTTGGATTCCGGGGTAATTGAGATCGAATCGCAAATTTTCTGGCAGGAGAAGCCGAATACCACCCGCCTGAAGAAATATCACGATTACCAGGATCAACAAGAAACCCACCCAAATCCATTTTTTATAAGGCTTCAACCGATCGAGGGCTGAGACAGGGGTTTTTGATAACCAATCCAATAATTCCCAAATCAACCAGGTAATAACTACGTACAGGAATAACCCCCAATGCGTGACATATGACCAGAAGGGCGAATGCTCCCCTTCCCATAATCGCATACTGGTGTAACCCTGACCATACCAGTCCGAGAAAGGCATATATAAAACAAACGCAAACAGAACCAGTGCCAAAACACTTCCAATGCTTGCAAAAAATGTGTGCCTGGCTGCTTTGTTATAAAAGTCTTCATGCAAGAAACCATATTGTTTTATCCCTGTATACAACATTACCAGGACCGCCATGCCAAGATAGGTCGGAAAGTCCCAGGTATTTGTTGGGCGTAATGCACCAATAATGATGGCACCCAGCAGGACAGTCCAGATGTGGTCAAGCCATTTCTTCTCTTGAATACTTCTCCCGCCCTCCAAAAAATATGAAAAAATCCAGGCAATCGCGAGAATTGTAATGGGAAGAGCAATCAGGTGAGCATGAAGATCCGCATAGAGAAAAGTAAATGCCGGAAATTCGGTAATTGTATCCCCGGGAATTGCCCTCGATGGCACCCAATACCACTCCCCCCATCCGTATGGTAATCTGGCACCACTGAAGTACTGTCCCAATCCCTTGATTGTCCAGGACATTCTCTGGATAAAACCGGCATCTTCAATCACTCCGCCTGGGGCAGCCAATCTTTGCAATCCATGCCAGATCATTCTGGTTGTACCAAGGTTCCCCAAAACCAGCACACCAAAAGACCCCGCCAGCCCGGCAAGAATCGGCTTCCAGTCCCCCAACCACGGTCCGGTTTTTCCTTCGCTCGCTACCGGATTGCATACCTGGTCAAGCCAGTTCCCATTCTGTTTGATAACAGATGTATAAATGCTAAGAACAATCCCAAATGCTCCAATTGCTTCCAGGCTGAACCAGGTGGGTAGAATCAGGTTATATGCAATGGACGGAATGATCCCCAGCCATTTAGTGAGGATCCCTACAATCACAAACCCATAGTAGTAATAATTGATGTATCCGCCAGAGAACCATGGATCGTATGGCGGAAAAGTTGTGCTTTTCAGGATGGCATTAAAGTAAGCAAAATCCATTGGCTTTTCTCCGCCCTTAAACGGGTGCCAAAGGTCTGGATTTCCCAACCGTACCAGGAGAAACGCCAGGAAAAACAAAGCCATGATGATTTCTGCAACAAGGAAATATTTCCAACGTTTTCGGAATTCATTCTTGAGTTCCTGCCTGCCCCAATAAGCTACAATCATGCAGACGAGGAACAATCCGAGAAAAACAATTGTTATTGTCCACCGGGTAACCGGAATCCTTAACGACCCAGCCAGCCAGACCATCAGCGTAAGGAGCAGCAATCCAGCCAGTTTTGAAAAAACGAACCCCCGATCCGCCAACCCCTTCATGGCTATGCGCAATACAGGATATGCCACCCACCCCAAAATGGTGATCACCAAATACCAAACAACCACGCCCAAGCCAGGGTAACGATTCAGAAAGGAATTTACAGGATAAAGATCCATCCATGTCCCACCGCTCCGTTGCTCTTCCAGCCGTTCCACGGGCAGCGTTAACGTTCCTGCCCCAGAGCCGGGTTCGCCACCCATCGAGGTGGAATCATCCACCGGATATTTACTTGCCTGGAAAGGCGTCAGGGGAATAACCCTTGTGAGGTCGATCGCTCCCAATTGTGACTGTACTTTTTCTGAATCATAATCAGATGTTTTTCGGAAAATCATGACCTTGGGATGATCATATACAGTAAATGCCTCCTCGGCAAATTGTGTATTAATTTCCAGGTTGCCAAGGTTGGGATAAGAAGTTGTGACATTTACCAGTTCATATCCCAGGTCGCCATTAAACATTCCAAGTTCCGCCACACTATAACAATGGACAATATCCATTCCGTCCGGACATCCCATCAGGTGCCGGTAGAAATACGTTGTCATTGGATATCGCTCAGGAACTCGTACTGTTGTTCCCCACTGGCGATTGGAACTCATAATGATGTAATCTGCCTTATCCAGGATGGAGAAAAACAGCTTGCGTTTATCCTCGTTATCTGTCCAGTACATATCAAAATTCAGATCGGTGCGGTAAATTCCCGAATATTCATCAAAGGGGTTCCCCCGACCCAAATCCAACGGGATGATGACATCCCAGACAGTTTCCACGGCTACCCGGGAGCCATAAAGTGCAATGGCTCCGTCCCCCTCTTCCAGTGATATTTCCAGCGAATATTGTTTATTTTCATCCAGGCTGATTGCTGGATCAAACAAGAATTCAACAAAATCTCCGCGCGGATCTGCAGCAATCTTGAAAATCGATTGGTAAGTTGCTTCTGCTAGAATATTTTCCGGATCCGCAGTGTCAGAAATCGACAATTTAATCGTTTTATTTTCATTGGTTTGCAGCCAATCCACTACATGAGGAATTTGAACCGCCCTCAATACGCCACTTCGAATTGGCTTTATAGTCGTAACGGAATAGGGTTTCCCTACCCGGATTACTTCCACAAGTTCCGGCAGATCCAGACTGGTATCCTTTCCGTCCACATCGATACCAGCCATGGATAGTTTGCCAAAAATCCGCATTATTGCCGGCTCAACAACTTCCAGCTTCAACTCATAATCCAAACCGGGTTGAACTTGAATTGGATTTTGAAAGATTATTGAATTCTGTTGTGCCTGCTGAAAACTTTGAATCAGGTATCCATAACTTGATTCTCCGTTTCCGCCCTCCCCGACAGAAGAAATCGTTGCCAGGATTGTTCGCTGTTCACCAGTGGACCCTAATTCCACAAGATTCCCTATCTTTAATTCCGTAATAGTGACAGCTTCAACCGCTTTAAATACAATTTGGAGAGGTTGAGGAGTAGAAAAAGTGGTTCCCGCTAGCGTGCTGAGAGGTTGTTGAACCAATCCATCCGTTGTCTCTATCTGTAGATTGATGGGTCCGGGAACGTTCTCGTAGATCCATTCGCTTGCCGCTACCCGGGTTTCGGTTCTTGTATAGATTCTGGAAAAGGCGTAAGCCCATAATGCCGTTCCCGCCAGGATAACAGCCCCAAACAAAACAATTGCAATGCTTTTAATTTTTAGATTTCTTATGATGCGGATACTCGTCCTGTGATCCCACAGACTGAATAATCCCCATGCGGATATCACCGTCATGGCTGGGTAAATCGGCAGCAAATAGCGCATACTGCTCACAAATCCAGTACCCTGCCATAAAAAGTACACCCCCACCCATAACCATAGGAGAAGGTGAAGATGCCATTCCCGCCGGAAAAACACCTTCCAACCCATCCACAGAAAAGCCAACCACGCTAGGAGTCCGAGTGGAAGCCCCAGTCCCCAGACAGTCATATTCCACCACCCAAACCAGGCGGGGCGCCTTGCCCATTGCAGTGCAGGAGGGAAATCTACGTTTCCAGTGGATTGGCTTGCCAATTCCTTCAGGTTTGCCACCCATTTTGGATTCAATCCAACGCCAAAGGAACCCGGTCCAGAGAATGCGTAAGGTTGACAAATTCGAAACACCACCACCGATATGACAGCCGCCAGGATGACATTTCTTGCAATAATTACCAGATATTCGCTGCGCTTTGCTTCCGGTAATCGAAAATAATAAATTGCCGCTCCAACTGGTAAAAGAAGTGCAACCGGTGCAGCACTCACCTTGGATGCCACTGCCATGCCAAGTCCAACTCCAAATAATGCATAGGCAAGAAAACCACCCCACGAGAGGCGCAGCCAGGTTCTTATTGGGGGAGTCCCTGCAGAAACATAATCATCTCCTCCATCTTCCCGCTTAGGAAGGGGGCTGGTCATTACTCGGATGGCAAAATACAGGGACAGGGTTACAAAGAATGTTAAGAAGCTGTCAACTGTAAAATAATGGGATTGTTGAATTTGGAGCACGGCAAAGGCAGAAAATGCAGCTGCCAAAACGGAGAGACCGGGTCGTTTATAAATCCGGTAAGCAATCAAGTACACAAGAAAGACCGTGAACAGGTCAAACAATCCTGCCAAGAATCTTCCCACCAGGAAGATCTGGTCGTAACCGGTGCGATCCACCCACTCACCCACATACCGCACGATAAACAGGGGAAATGTTCCATATACATAATAGGAATATCCCACATTGTGGGGATTCAATGTTGATAGGTCTGTATTAAAGTATTCTCCGGCTTTGACTGGTGAGATGGACGTCTCCACCATTGTCAGGAAACGTTCATCCGGATGGACATGATGATTATCGTCCCAATTGATCCCGATGAAACGAAAATAACCACCAGCAACCAGGGTAACTACCAGGAGGAGATCCCAAATCCAGTGATATTGATTTTGAAAACTGATACGTTTTTTGGGTTGTTCTTGCAACAAGGTCATCCGTTTCTTAACTCCAGCCCAATATATCCGATTCTACTGCCCCAATGGCTCGGCAGGGACAAAGAATAAATAGAAGTCCTTTCCTTCCAAAGAGACATCATAAAGACTTAATGAACCATTGGGATACATCCCCGACAGAATCCGGATATCCTCATGGTCATTGCTATTAATCACGAACAACTTTGATCTGGGATCGGTCCTGGTGGCTTCAAATTGATCTGTCCATATGGCAAAGTCCTTCAGCGGATAACCCGCATTCACTCCCACCAACCTGGAATCCACCCAATGTGGATATGCAACAAGATAAGCTGTATCCACGCTGCCAACGGATTCCGCGTAATTTCTGATAACATGCCCAATATCCGTTGTGTTCCAGGAATTGGCATCATAAGCCTTGCGATATTGTTGAAAAACCAGGGAATAATTCTGGATGCTGGAAATCAGAAACAGTGTTGTAAAAATAGCCCACGCCAATCGTTGACCACTTTTATGACCCAGCCTCTCAAAGGCACGCATGATGCCGTCAAGAGCAAAACCAATGATTAGGAACACAGGAATGATTGCACCGGCTGTGCGGTTCAGGCAGGGATTTTCCGCCGGAAACGCCAACGAAAGGATGGAGGGAAGCATCAAAACGGGGATGGATATGAGAATGAACAGATCCATCCAATTTCGTTTCTGTATATACCGAATCAACAGCCCTGCAAATCCAAGATGAAACAAGGCTCCTGCAACAAAATCCAGGACCGGACGGTGAGGGATGGAAATGACCCATACCTCTCCATTATCCCAGGCAAACATGGTCATCGCCCGCCAGAGGTTGCTAAAAAATATCAACCACGGATTTCCCTGGATGGGCTGTTCCAATGAGCCCAGCCTGGTTAACGCCCGATACCCAACCATATCCGGATTGGCGATTGTATAACGTAGTAATGGCAGAAAAATCACCAATGAGATAATTGCCATGACAAGGACACCAAACGCAGTTTTTCTGCGAGTTTCGGCAAGATGCCTTCCCAGGTGATGAATTAGATAAATTCCCAGCCCCAGCACCAGCAGGATCGGAACGATTCGATAAGGCGAATACCCATGCAGCCCGAGTCCAAGGAAAATTCCCGCCAGGATAAAATCATTCCTTTTCTGCAGCCGAATTCCCCGCAGAAAATAATAGATCGCCGGTGCCAGGAAAAACGGATAGAGCGTGAATCGTAGTGCAATTCGGGAAATCAGGTTCGGCCAGTAGGCAATCCCAGCAAAAGCCATGGCAATCAAGCCAGTCCGCCGGTTGCCAATCTCTTTGCCCAACAGGTAAATATAAGGCAGGGTCAACAATCCCAGGATGACTGTTCCCAGCTTCAAACTGATGAAACTTAATCCGGTTTTAAAAACAATGACCATCAAAGCGGTCCAATACATTTGGAAAAATTCCCGTCCTGTATTGCGCGGAAAATAGACATTGGTTTGTCCGCGGAGAACATCACCAACATCCAAAAGCTTTTCCGCGTGGTCGCTGACCATTTGTGATGGAACCTGGTTAAGCAGGTAAAACCGGAAGAAGATGGCAACAATAAAAATCCCTATGAGGAGAAGAGACCAGGGATTGACCCGCAATCGTATGGTGCCCGCTTTAATAAATCCTTTCAATGCCTGCCAATATCTTTGAATAGCCCCATCCGGTTGCCAAAACACCACGATCGTAAGCACCAAAGCTGAAATCCAAACAAATACATTGAACCAGGTAAATTGATATTGTCCCGTTCCAACCTTAAAACTAAAAATGGCAAGCAAGCTCAACAAAACAGCAGGGAACAGCCACTCCCACCGGGAATGTAAAACCCTTTCCCATAAATCAACCTTTTGATCTCCTGTTTCCACACGGTCAATCGGTTCTTCTTCTGCTGGTGGATCAATCCAAGTCAATTCTTTTTGAAGACAAGCCCAAATCATCAGGGCAATTGCTGCACCATACAAAATAATTCCAGGGACCCAATCGCGGTTGGCTCGTGGTTCCAATGTAAATTGTGCTGTCAAAGCAATCACAAGCGCAGCAAATGTCCGCCAAGGAAACCTCGCTGACATTCTTGTGATATCCAATGATGATGTTCCCTCTGTTGGTTTTAACGAGGCAGGCGTTGCTTCCGGCTTTTCTTCTACATCCCTGTTGCCTGCAAATGCAGAAATATCATCGGTAACTTCGTGATTCGAATCAGCAACAAATGTCCGGGGGTGTAACGGGTTTCGCCTCCAAAACAGGATTTTTGAGATCAGGTAGTCAAGAATGCTTGGTTCTTGTTCCATAATTCAACTCAAATGTTTACATTAACTCACGCCGGATGGCACGAAGATATCCAATGTGATCATGTACATGGTTTGGAAAAGTTTCAACCACATACCCAATGGAACCCAAAAAGGTGCACAACTCATCCGCGGTATGACCATTTACGTGATGATACTCCAGCACAATCCGCTCAACCAGGTCGAGAACATCCCCGGATGTAAACAGGATATCATACTCTGCGCCTTCACAGTCCAGTTTTAACAAGTGACACCGGCTCAATTGATATTTGGAAAAAATATCCTTCAGGGTATCACTTTCAACAGCAGTAAAAATTCCGTTGGATGTACGATGATTATCAGTAAGACTTTGAACTTGCAAAGGCTCTCCATTGGAGGAATCCAATAAAATAGTTTCTCCATTTGTAGAGACTGCCCGTTGGATTGCCGTGCAATTTGATACATGATTCAATTCAAGATTATTGATTAGTAATTGATAAGATGATGAAAATGGTTCAAATGCATATACATGACCCTGCTGCGCCTTTTGACTGGCAAATATTGTGAATTCCCCAATCCCTCCACCAATGTCAATAATGTTCCAATCCGGTTCAATCTGGTAACCATACGTTTCATAAAAGCGATCCAGCCAGGCTTCCTTCACACTCCAGAGATCCATTTTTCCCCGGATTAAATATCTCACCCCGTTTTGAAGCGTAACAAGACTGGGGCGCGTCAATTTTTTCGCAAGCATGGTTTTCACAATGGCGGGGAAATCCCTGAACCCAACCATCATTCTTCCAATGGATAAGGCATAATAACCATACTTACGAAAAAAACGCGCCACCTTTATACCCTCCTTGCAACATAAAATGTACAGACGCCGTTTTCACACTCCTGGGTCTGGTTATAATATTTTTCCAAGATTCGATAAGTCAATCCCAGGTTCCACCAGGTTGGCGCCAGGATCCATTTTCCTGTCAGTTTGCGAGTTATTAATGAAGGCAATCCCATAAAGTGTCCCCACTCCATGACGGACTGGGCTTGTGGACAAAAATAATGCCACC
>JAGVUS010000105.1 GCA_019136175.1 Chloroflexota bacterium
CGTGCTGATGATTCTGCAGAACCTGAAAAAACTGGTTCCGGCGGATATCTACGAGATAACAATCTGGGATCCTGAAAAGGAGCACCTTATTCCATTCCGCCTCATCGGATCGGCGACCAATGAACCTGCACTGGATGCACCGCCCCAACGCTATCAGCCTGGTGAGGGGTATTCCGGTTACCTTGCTGCGGAAAGAAGTCCATTGTTGATTGAGGATGTGGAAACCCAAAGGGATATTCGTCAATCCATTGACCGGTATGCCTTCCCGCTGCGATCCTATGTGGGAATCCCATTGCAGCATGGCAGGGAGTTGATTGGAACCCTGGAACTTGGGTCGGTTGCCCGGGGAGCATTTCAGCAGGATGATCTTGATGTCTTAAACCGGGTCGCTCCACAGGCGACCGTTGCGCTGTACAATACCCTCCTGTTTAACCGTCAACAGCGCCGTACTGCCGAGCTTTCCGAGCTTTCGGAACTGGCGCAGGTATTTACAACGGTTACCACCCTTGCTGCAGGTGGAAATCCTGGGTTTTCTCATTTATAACGAAGCCACCCGGGTGCTGCAGGGACGGGCGCCCATCCGCGGCTTGCCCGCGAATTTCCTCGACTTATATTCGGCAGACGTACCGCTCAACAGCCCGTTGGAAGCCGCCCTTGTACAGCAGGATATGATCCTGACGACCAATGCCATGGAGGATGCCCAATGGGAAGTGCTGGGATTGGACCACCTTGCCCGGGGCGCATCTTTAAGGGATACCGCCTTGATTCCCCTGAATGCCGGCGGGCATGCTTTGGGGTATCTGCAGGCTTCCAACCATACCGATGGCAGCACAAGTTTTTCGAAGGATGAATTGCACCTGTTGATGATTGTGGCAAACCAGGCTGCAGCCATCATTGAAAATGCCCACCTCGTCCAGCAATCCCGCCAGCGAGCCCAGCGTGCCGAGGCATTGCGCCGTGTCACCAGCCTGGCATCATCGGCGGCGACCACGGATGAAATTTTAAAATTTTCCATCCAGGAACTGGCTCGATTGCTGCGGGCTGATGCTGCCTTTGCATTGGTCCTGGATGCGGATCGAAAAACGTTAAGCCTGCACGGATCTTCCGTGTTTGGTGATGCAATTCTGGAGAGTTTACCGCAAGCAGTACTTTCTACCAGTGATGCGCAGTTCCCGTTTTCACTGGCAGGCGGTCAGTCACCCCGGATCATCCCCAAGCTTGCCGAAGCCCAGGCGGTGATTCCCTTCTATCAACAGCTTCTTGGCGCTTTGGGGATGCCATCTCTTGTCGGTGTTCCACTGGTGGTGCGCGACGAAGGAATTGGCGAACTGTGGTTCGCCAGCTATGAAGCGAATTTCTTCAATCAAACGGACCTGCAAACGCTATCCACGGCGGCAGGTCAACTGGCTGGCGTGGTTGAGCAGTCCTTCCTTGTGGCGCAGACGGATGAGTCACTACGACGCCAGGTGGATCAACTGACAGCCCTGACCCGCATCAGCCGGGAACTGGGAACCTCCCTGGATCTCAAGTCTCTCTTACAGCTTGTCTATAGTGAAGCTCTCCGCATCACCCGGGCGGATGGCGGGTCAATCATCCTGTTTGATCTCTCGCGTCCAGCCGGTGAGCCTCCGATAATTCGATACTCGGTGGGAGATTCCCCATCAGAGACCCTGGGAACCTTGGAACAGCAGGCAATGGAAACTGGTGAAACGGTCATCCTGCCGGATACTGCGGGTACGGAATTTGCCCAATCCCACCCCGGTGTGGAATCCGCCCTGATTGTGCCAATTCTTTATCACAGCCAGCCTGCCGGGCTTTTGTTGCTGCATGCCCGTTCACGCGAGCGTTTTGATGAGGAATCCATTGAGATTACCAGGTCGCTGGCTGGACAGGCGGCAGTTGCGTTGGGGAATGCATTTGAGTATGAAGAACAGTTACGCCGCGGTGAAATGTTAAAGCGGCAGTTGGAAACATTGACCAAGCTTTTCCAGGTGTCACAGGTATTGCGACCCGGTCAACCATTGAAAGATTCTTTGCAGGCGATTGCTGCCGCCATCCAGGAAGTTACCCGGTTCCAGGCTGTCCTCATCAGCCGGTTGGATTTAACCTCAGAGACCCTGGAACGCATCCTGGGATTGGGGAT
>JAGVUS010000235.1 GCA_019136175.1 Chloroflexota bacterium
GCTCAGGAACCGCTGCCCATCCGCCACCTTCTGCACTGCCTGGATTAAATCAGTTGCCGTGGATTCCTTCAGGACATACCCATACGCGCCGTGGTGCAGGGCTTCGAGCACATACGCCTCGTTGGCATGCATGGACAGGATGATGACTTTGGTCTTTTCGTGTACCTGGCGCGTGACCTCCAAGCCATTCAAGCCCGGCATGGTGATATCGATAATGGTAACATCCGGTTTGAGGGACTCAACCAGTTCCATGGTTTGCCAGCCATCACTCGCCTCTCCCACAACAACAAATTCACTGTTGGTTTCCAGTACCGACCGGATTCCCTGGCGCACCAGGTGGTGATCGTCCGCCAGCAATATGGTAACTGTCATGTTTTTCCTCCTGAATCCTTGCGGTCTTCCAGCCCCACCAATGGAATTTCCGCGGTCAAACAGGTGCCGCTGCCCGGCTGGGTTTCGACTTCCAGCCTGCCACCCAGGAGCATCAACCGCTCGCGCAACCTCGCCACATTGGTGAGTGCCTCCTGTACCATGCGGTAGGCAGCTGTCTCCAGTTCGCCGGAAAACCGCCTGCCCTCCACGCCGCTGTGATTGAAGATCACCTGGATGCCGGTCTGGGTGGTATAGCGATTGAAATGCCAGTATAGTGTGGGCAGCAGTCCCAGGTCATCCAGAATGGACGGGCGCAGGTTCAGGGAAATCTGGCGGACACGGTCAATCAGTTCTTTTACAAGCCCCTGGGCTTCCGTAATGCGCTGGAGGGAATCGGCGGGCAGGCTGGCAGGGTTAATTTCCAACAACAGGCGCAGCCCGGTCAGAATCTGCCCAATTTCGTCGTGCAATTCCATGGCAATCTGGCGACGTTCCTGCTCCTGGACGTTGACCAGCTGGCGGGAAAGATCCTGCAGCCGCTGACGCCCTTCCATCACCTGCTCAAATAAGAGCGTATTCTGTAAAGCTGCGCTGGCAAGGTTTGCAAATGCCTGCAAGGTGGGTAAATGCTCTTCATTAAACTTGTTCTTATCGTTCGAAAGCAATGCCAGGATGCCCAACGACTGGTCGGGGTATGCCAGGGGCACATACGCCGCTGCTGCAATGATTGCAGGATGGGTGGATCCCGCCCGTGGGGGAAAATCATTCACCAGTACAACCTGCCCCGTGCGGTAAGCCTGGACTGCCGGATGAACATCCGCCGCCTGGAACCGCAGGGAAAGATGATCCGGTGCGCCCGGACACCCGCTGGTGGCAACGATGGACAGACTGTTTCCATCCGCATCCTCGCGGGCAAGCCAGGCGGCTTTCATGCCAAAACGTTCCACCGCCAGCAGACACACCCGCTGCTGCACATCCGCAGACTGCGCCTGGTTGAGAAATATCTGGGATACTTCAAACAGGGCAGCCAGTTCTTCCACGCGCTGGCGCAGGCTGGATTCAAGATTTTTCAGAGTGGTGATATCCCGCGCCACGCCCACCACCCCGGTGATTTCCCCCGCCGGATCGTGAATGGGGGAAAGCGAAGCAAGGTAGTGCCTGTCGCCCCCTTCCACCGGCAATTCCCACGCATGGGTCAACCGCTCCCCTGCCATCACCCGCTGCACCAGGGGCATCTGCCCGACGGACAGGGCGCGCTCAACCTGTTCCCGGGTGAGGGTGCCGGTCGAACCAGTTTGCCGGGCGGGATGGCTCAGGACTTCCAGCCAGCCCTGGCTGCGATCAATCGTGAACACCACATCATCCATCGACTCCACCAGGGAGCGGAACCGCTCCTCGCTGACCTGCCGCAACGTTTGCGCCTGCTGCAAATCCGAGAGCATGGCATTGATGGTTCGGGCAAGCTCGGTTAATTCGTCGCTTTGTTCCACGCCAACCCGGCGGGCAATGTCGCCGCTTTGCCCAATCCGGGTCATTTCCTGGTTCAAGCGACGCAGGCGGGAGAGTACTTTCATTTCCAATACCAGGAACAGGATGGTGCTGAAGGTCAAACCCGACATGGCAAGCGCAATGATAATGAAATTCATCAGCCGGACGCCCGTGCGATATACCGAGCGCGCCTGCTGAATCTGGAGGATGGCGGCAGAATCACCTTGTACATCCTCCAGCAAAAGGTACCCGGCACTGACGTGGCTGTCCAGCGGGCGGATGGTATAGGCAGCTCCTTCGGACAAATCCAGGTATGCCACCTGGTAATCCGGTGGCAGGGTCTGCGGGGAGGTGAA
>JAGVUS010000010.1 GCA_019136175.1 Chloroflexota bacterium
AGGATTTGGCGGTGGATTTCCAACAAAACCGCCCCGCGGCGGGCGCGGGGCGGGCATGGTTGCAGGAAAACGGGGTTAATCCTCCGCCGGGGGTTCGTCTGCGGGGGCTTCGGGGGCAGCTTCCTGGGCGGGCTGGTCCTTTTGGGCAGCCGGTTTGGCGGATTTTGGCTTTTCAGCAGCTTCGGCTTTGGGCGCGGCGGCTTTCTTGTGCCCGGGGCGGCTGGGGGTGAGCGTCATGCTCATCAGCTTGCCTTCCAGCGAAGGTGCCTGCTCCACCGTGGCGATGTCGGCAAGCTCCTCGGCGATCTCGCGCAGGTCTTCCAGCGCCAGCTCGGGGTAGGTGATCTCACGCCCGCGGAAGCGGACGCTGACGCGCACCTTCATGCCGTCCTCCAGCCAGCGGCGGGCATCGCGCGTCTTGAAGCCGCGGTGATGCTCGTTGGTCGCTCGTTGGTCTTGGGGCGCAGGCGGATTTCCTTGACCTCGATCTTGGTCTGGGCTTTGCGGGCTTCGCGTTCCTTCTTGGTGCGTTCGTAGATGAACTTGCCAAAGTCCATCACCCGGCAGACGGGCGGAACCGCCCCTGCCGAGACTTCCACCAAATCCAGTTCCGCTTCCCTGGCGATCTGGAGCGCCCGTTCAATGGACACGACCCCCAAATTCTCCCCGGTTGGACCGATCAGGCGCACTTCCGGTACCCGGATGGTTTCATTAACCCTGAAATTTACTGTACTAATGGCTTTCTCCTCTTTGTGAATGGAAAAGAAAATGAAATGGATTGCAATTCGGCGTAAAACCGCATCAATTGGACATCATGATACCATAAATCAGAGGATTTCGTCAACAAAAGCAGGGGATTTGTCTTGCGTGTAGCTTTTTTCGGTGATGCCCCGCTCTGCCGGTTTTGCGCTATACTGGAGTCATCCAGCCGTGAGATTTTTCAACAGGGAGGAACCGGGATGTACTCCAAATACCGTCTTTCGCTCATCCTTGCCTGCCTGGTGATGGTGCTGCTTTCCGCCACCACCGCAGCCGCCAGCCCGTTTGCCCAGTCGGTTCCCGCCGGGTTTGAGCTGATCCTGTCGGACACGGGGACACGCCTGTACCGCAAGGACTACAGCCAGGGCAACCCCGATTTTGTCCAGGTGGTCAGCCTGGCGGAGGGTGCTGCCATCATTTTCCAGCATGGCGACATCACCAGCCCTGGCACCGGCGCAGGTGCATATGGCGGAAACGACCCCAGCCTCACCCGCCAGACCCTGGCGCAAACCTGGGATGAGGCTGCCGCCGCCAACCCGGAAATGTTCTGCGCCACCAACGGGCAGTTCTTCTCCACCAATATCGACCCCACCCGGCTGGCGTTCCCCCTCAAGAAGGACGGCGTCATCGTCAGTGACGGCTACGGACTGGGCGAATACCCCGATCAAAAGCTGCTCCTGCAGCTCTGGAGCGACCGGGCGGACATCGTCCCGCTGACGGAGGAGGCGCTGGAAGGCTCCAGCGCGCCCAACATGCTGGCAGGCTTGCGGGAGGATGCCGACAAGGGTCCGCAGAACTACACCGGCAGGACGTTCGTGGGAATTGACGATGCCAACCAGGACAATATCTACGAAACCGTGCTGATCTTCAATTCCAAAACCGCCCGCCAGCCGGATGCGGCGCAGATCCTGCGGGATTTTGGCGCCGACCGGCTGCTGATGCTGGATGGCGGCGGCTCCACCCAGCTGGTCTGCCGCAGCGGAGCGTACATCGAATCCAGCCGTACCATCCCCCAGGCAATCCTCGTGGTCAGCAAGTCCGCCGAGCCGCTTTCCGCGGAGGTGACCGACAAGCCCAACCTGCCGGTGCTGGTGGTGGGTGAACCCCTGGCGGTGCGGGTGGAAATCCGCAACAGCGGGGGCGAAACCTGGCGCGCCGGGTCTGTCCGCCTGGTGAACCTGCGCAATCCCTGGGGGGCTGCCGCCGAACTGCCGCTGGCGGGGGATGTTGCACCCGATGGCACGGCGGTGTTCACCTGGACGACCGAATCATTTGCCAAAATGGGGGTGTACACCACCGCCTGGACGCTTTCGAAGGATGGGCAGTCGTTTGGTGAAGAAGTGAGTTTCAGCGTGGTGGTGCTGCCGGAGGAACTGGCGGACAAAAAGCGGGAGCTGGAGGAGAAAATCCGCCAGTGGACCGAGGAACAGGCGTGGCGCAGGCGGGGTGCACGCGGCATGTAAGCCCTGGCGGAGATGGGACGAGCCCGCTCCCTGCGCGCCGACCGCAATCCTTTTTTTGTAGGGGTGAAGCATCCAGCATGATATGTGTTGGTTCACCGGTTATGCCGTTTCCAAATGCTTCGCCCCTACGCGCCGACCGCAATCCTTTTTTTGTAGGGGCGAGGTAGAACTCTCCAAGACACGATCCCAAGGGTTCAGCCTCGCCCCTACCGCACGGTACGCAGCGCGGTGCCCTGCCCCTGCGCGCAAAAGCAACCCCGGTTGAATTCCTTTACCAATTTTATATATAATGAATACATATGAACGCTCTCTCC
>JAGVUS010000035.1 GCA_019136175.1 Chloroflexota bacterium
TTGGGCAATTTGATCCGAAAAGATCTGGTCAGCGCTGGAAAGCAATGACCCCAGCACCAGCACCACGGGCAATGCCAGCATCAAGCCGAGCAGGATGCGCCCCAGCAGCTTGAGAGTGCTTTTAAAGGTCAACCGGGAGGAAGGTTCCTCGCCCTCCGCCGGTTTGAAGAGTTCCGGAGGACGGCTGAAGGCTGCGCCAATCAACCGGAATACCATCGAAACCCAATCCACAATGCGGTACAGCAGCCAGCTGCCGGTGAGGGCTGTATCTGCCAGGAAAATCAAGCCAGCCAGCGCCAGCAAAACCCCGGCAACCCGTGTGATTCCATCCATTCGCAGGAATGGCAATGCCCCGGCTGCCAGCACAACGGCTGCCAGGATCCAGCTTTGCCACGCCAGTTTTTTCTTCTCGCTGACGACCAGGAAAATTCCGCCTGCCAGGACCAGCAGGACCCAGAGCAGGAAGTTTAACCCGAGCGGCTGCTTGAAGAACAGCAAGTCCACCGCCCAGCCAATGGCGAGTGCAACGAGAACAAATCGAACTTGGAAACGAGCCATAAATTCACCTCTTTAATGTCAAATCCAGGGGATTTGCAGGATAAGCATGGAGCAACTTCCCCTCCATACAGGGTATCGTAGTGCTGTCCAACTGTCAGAAGCTATCAGACCTGTGATGAGAGGTTTTGAGAGGACTGTCAGCCGGTTATTGCACAATCACCAGCGAGAGGATCCAGGAAATGATCAACAGGAACGCCAGGATGCCAAACAGCACCCGTTGACGACGCCGCTGGCTTCGTTCCCGGTCATTGTTGGAAAATTTTGGCTTGGAAGACTGGCTCATGAATCTCTCCCTGTAAGATTGGTACAACTAGCTGATTGCCCATACATCGGAAGGGCAGCGGGGGAACAGCGCATTCAGAAGCTGGCTGGATCGCTCGCCTGCCCAGCAGTCGGCATGGGCATAGCGCAATTCCTTCAAGCTGCGGTAGCCAAACACAAGCTGCAGGATGGTTAAGCCGGGGAAAGCACAATCTGCTTTACTCCACATCAGGTCAATCGCTTCGATACCGGTCAGTTTCCCGTTCTCAAACGTCCACTCCTGACCCTGCTTCTGGTAATACGTCAGCTTGATGCTGCCGCTGAAACCACAGAGGGCGGATTTTGCCAGGCGCGCTTCCAGTGCCGGGCGGATATGCATTAAAAATGCCGGCAGGTCGGCAACCCGGATGTACCAGGCATACGGCTCACGCACCACCGGCAGCCGGTCTGCAGTAACGCCATATGCCGGATGAGACTCGCCAAGCGCCAGCCCAATCCCATCACAGCGCCGGTTCACTGTGGCACCGTTTTCCTGACCGATTTTCCACAAAAAGCGCAGCACGGTGGGGGTGACGGCGTGCCAGGAGATGCCCTCAACCAGCTCGTAGGTGGTGCCAAACTGGGCGGTTCCCCACGGGTAGGGCGGACACGCCAGGAAGCCTGCCGGTTCGCCGGACAGGGTGGTGATCATATACAGGATCACACGGTTGATATCAAACGCATCCTTGCCATCCAGTTCATACCGCCACTGGGCGGCATCCCGCAGCGGGGCAACCGGCTGGCGCTGCCAGTTTTGTTCAGCAGTCCGGGCAATCCACGGCAGGTCGTCCGGGTTCGCCGGGCGGATGAGGTACGGCTCGGTTTCATCTTCTTTCAGGGCGGGAACGTTTTGTGGTGCAAATCCCTTGCGGGAACCACCCAGCGTCATTGCCATCTCGTAGCCAAACAGGCGGTAGTAATAGGGGTCGTAGGTCCACGTCTGGTGGATGAGGTTGAGTGCGGAGACGATTTTGCCGGTGCGGGTGTCTTCCACGATGGTAAAATCGTCCACCCCAAACGTTGGATGATCGCCCCGCAGCAGGTCGCGCGTCCAGGCGGATAATCGTTCATTTGGCAGAATATCCTCCGGGTCGTCATCTGCTGTATGAATCCACTCATTAAATGCCCCCAGTCGGTCTGCATCGGCAGCCGTGGAGCGCCGTAGAATCAAATCATCCCCCAGGGGGCGGGGCAGTGTTGAATCGTGGGGATAGGACATGGGATTTACTCGCTGGATTTTGAGGATTCCGAGGCGGTCTTGGTCTCGGCGGGCTTGGG
>JAGVUS010000226.1 GCA_019136175.1 Chloroflexota bacterium
GGTTTCAATCAACAGCTGGCGTTCTTCAATGCCTGGTTTCTTCATGGTTCTTTTCCTCGGGTTCTTCTTCGGGCGGGCGGCGCACGGCGCGCACCTTGCGGATGCGGCGCCCCAGCACCTGCTCCACCTGCAGCGTCCAGCCTTCAATGAGAATTTCTGCGCCCTGCAGCGGCACGCGCCCCAGGTTGCCATAAATGTATCCGCTCAGCGTCTCGCCGCTTTCCTTTACCAGGCGGGTGCCCAGCAGCATGTTGACCATGTCCAGGTCCACCCTGCCCTGCAGCAGGTATTCATCCGGACTGATGACTTCATAGGAAAGCTCCTCCGCCTGGTCGTACTCGTCGCGCACCTCGCCGATGATCTCCTCGACGATGTCCTCCAGCGTCACCAGCCCGGCGGTGCCGCCGTACTCGTCCACCACAATTGCCATGTGAAAGCGCTGGTCCTGCATTTCTTCCAGCAGGGTATCCACCTTCTTCGCCTCGGGGGTGAAAAGACCTCCGGCGCACCGGCTTGCAGGTCCAGCCGCAGTAAATCCTTGGCATACAGCAGCCCGATGATATTGTCAATGTTGTCTTCATAAACCGGCAGGCGGGAATGTCCCGACTCGCGCACCGCCGTCAGGGTTTCATCCAGCGTGGCATCCACGTCCAGTGCCAGCACATCCATGCGCGGGATCATGATCTCCCGGCAGATGGTGTCGCCGAACTGGAAGATCGAGTAGATCATCTGGCGCTCGCCCTTTTCCAACCCGCCGCCTTCCGGCTGCCCTTCCTCCACCCAGGTCTTCAGTTCATCCTCGGTCACGCGCCCGATGCGGCGTTCCAGCCCGGCGGGGGAACCCAGGATGGCAGTAAGCAGGGTGGCAAAGGGGCTGAAAAAGAAATCCATCAACACTGCCCAGGGCAGCAGGCGGATCGCCCAGGCGGTGGGGTCGGCAAGCACCAGCCGTTCCGCCAGGAATTCCAGCAGCAGGATGAGCAGTGCAATCCCGGTCACAATCAGCAGCAGCCAGCCCAGGTCCAGCGGCGGGGTCTTTTCCACCAACAGCCAGGCGACCACTGCGGTCATCAGGATATGCATTAACGCCAGCGAAAAGCGGATGGTGGCGCGGGTGCGGGGCTTTTCCAGCAGCCGCAAGGCATGGTCCACGGCGCGGGCATTGCGGACGCGCAGGTCCAACAGTTCCGGCACCGAGGCGTTGATCAGGCTGGCGCGCACTGCCGCGAACACCAGGTCCAGCAGGACAAAAACAGCAAGCAGGATCCAGTACGCGGGGTTATTCACTGGGATTGTGCTTTCGGTGCGGTCGGGCGGGCACGCCCACCACGATGGTATCGGCGGGGACGTCGTGGGTCACCACCGACCCGGCGCCGGTGCGGGCGCGGTCGCCGATCTTCAGCGGCGCAACCAGCATCGTATCGCTGCCGATGAATACATCATCGCCAATTTCGGTGGGATGTTTATGCTCGCCGTCAAAATTGCAGGTGATGGTCCCGGCGCCAATGTTCACGTTCGCGCCGATCTGCGCATCACCAATGTAGGAAAAATGCCCCATCTTGGTATTGGGACCGAGATAGGAGGATTTGACTTCGCCAAAATTGCCCATGTGCACCCCCGCACCAAGATGGGCACCCTTGCGCAGGTGCCCGTAGGGTCCCATGCTCACGCCCTCCTCAAGGATGGCGCCCTCGGTAACTGAGGCAAGCACCAGGCAGTGGTCCCCCACCCGGGTATCCTCCAGGATGGAATTGGGACCGATGCGGCAGTGGCTGCCAATGGTGGTGTTACCGCGCAGGTGGGTGTTGGGATACAGGATGGTGTCCGCGCCGATGGTGACATCCGCCTCAATGTAGGTGGTGGCGGGGTCCAGGATGGTCACCCCGGCGAGCATCCAGCGGCGGTTGATGCGCTGGCGCAGGTGGGTTTCGGCTTCCGCCAGGTGGACGCGTGTATTGATGCCCAGCGCCTCGGCGGGGTCATCCACGATGGAGACTTCAATGGGCAGCCCCTCCTCCGCTGCCAGCCCAACCGTATCGGTCAGGTAATATTCACCCTTGGGGGAAAGCGGGATGCGTTCCAGCGCCTGCCAGAGCCATTCCGCCCGGAAGCAGTACACCCC
>JAGVUS010000365.1 GCA_019136175.1 Chloroflexota bacterium
GACGCCAACCCGCGGGCGGATTGTGATCATCACCGGCGGGCGCGGGGCGGGCAAAACCCGGCTCTGCCTGCGCCTGGCGGAACGTGCCCGGGCGTACGGCTGGCGCGTGGCGGGTGCCGCCTGCCCGGCGGTGTTCCAGGCGGGGGAAAAGACCGGCATTGTTGTGCAGGATCTGCGCAGCGGTGAGACCCGCCGCCTGGCACAGCGGCTGACCCCCGGCTCGGCGGCGCAGGTGCGTACCGAAGGCTGGGCGTTTGACCCGGACGGGCTGGACTGGGGCAACCGCCTGTTTGCCTCCGCCGCCCCCTGCGACCTGCTGGTGGTGGATGAACTCGGTCCACTGGAGTTGGTGCGCGGGGAAGGCTGGCAGGCGGCGCTGGAGGCGCTGGCGCAGGGCGGGTACTGCCTGGCGCTGGTGGTGGTGCGCCCGGAACTGCTGGACGTCCTCCCCGCGGCATGGCACATCCAGCGGGTGGTGGATCTGGATTGCCAACCGGCAGGCGATTAATTCCCAAATCCCCGCCGGACGGGACACCGCTTTTTTCAATCTGATGTAAGATTAATCAGCTGATTTTGATTCGGAGGATGACCATGATCCTGGGAAAACGGGTGCGCCTGCGCGCCCACAGGAGACGGGCTGGTTTGAAGCGATGAAAAAACGCCCGCCGGAGGAGCACCCGATGGTGATCGAGATCAACCAGCCGGAGGGCTGGAAACCGATTGGCAATATCGGCTTGCACGAGATTGACTGGATCAACCGCCACACCGAACTGGGCATCTTCATCGGCGAGAAGCAGCACTGGAACCAGGGCTACGGGCGGGATGCCATCCGCCTGGTGCTGCGCTACGGGTTCCAGTCGCTCAACCTCAACCGGATTTACCTGCGGGTGTTTGAAACCAACCCGCGCGGCATCCATTCCTATGAAAATGCCGGGTTCAAGCTGGAGGGCAGGCTGCGCGAGGATATCTTCCTCAACGGCAAATACCGCGATACGCTGATCATGAGCGTGCTGCGTTCGGAATGGCAGGACGTGGAGGTCTGATTTTTGGACGACAGGGGAGGGAGCATGGCAAATGGCAACCATATCCGCCACGAGCGGATGAATTACGGGCATATCAAGATTTATGCCGGTAACGGCAGCCTGGACCTGGCAGCGGAGGTCGCCAGCCGGATTGGCATTCCCCTCTGCGAGCGGGACATCATCACCTTTCCCAACGACAACATCTTCGTCCGGCTGCATTCCAGCGTGCGCGGGCAGGACTGCTACGCCATCCAGACGACCGCTGCGCCGGTGCAGAAGAACCTGATGGAACTCCTGATCCTGATTCGCACCCTGCACCAGGATTCGGCGGCGCGCATCACGGCGGTGATTCCCTACCTGGGTTACAGCCGCTCCGACAAGAAGGACCAGCCGCGCGTGCCCATCACCGCCCGCCTGGTGGCGGACATGATCGAAGTGGCGGGGGCGGACCGCTACATTGTCTATGACCTGCACTCCAAGCAGATCCAGGGCTTCTTCTCCATCCCCGGCGACGTGCTGACGGCGTTTTACATCCTGTCCGATTACCTCAAGAGCATCCGCCCGCGGCTGCAATCCCCGGTGATTGTGGCGTCCGACCTGGGCTTCTCCAAAAACGCCCGCAGCTACGGCATGGCGCTGGAAGCCCCGCTGGCGTTCATTGAAAAACGTCGCACTAACGACATCCACACCCGCGCGCTGACGCTCATCGGCGATGTACAGGGCAGGGATGCCGTCATCGTGGATGACGAGGTGGACACCGGCGGCTCGATCTGCGAGGCGGTGCAGGTGGTGAAGCAACACGGTGCCCGCGATGTGTACGTGGCATTCGTCCACCCGGTGCTTTCGGCAGACGCTGCCGACCGCCTGGCTGCCCTGCCCGTGGCGGAGTTCATCACCACCAACACCATCCCCATTCCGCCCGAAAAAGCCGCCCTGTTCGGCGGCAGGCTGCGCATCCTTTCGATTGCCCCGCTGCTCAGCGAGGTGATCATCCGCGCCAACGAGGGGCGCAGCGTGGGCGAACTGTTCAACGAATAACGGAGGCTGTATGCCGGAACTGCCGGAAGTGGAAACCATTGTCCGATCCCTGCGCGACGGGGGGCGCTGCGGCGAATCCATCCTGGGGTGCCATTTTGCCCGCCCCGGCGTGCTGTGGGAGCGTTCGATTGCCATGCCTCTCGAAGGATGTGCTGCTCATCCACCTGCGGATGAGCGGCGACCTGCGGGTGGAATCCGCCGACCTGCCGCCCCAGCCGCATGACCGCATCCTCTTCCCCTTCCAGTACGGCTCGCGGATGGCGTTTAATGACCCGCGCAAGTTTGGTCGCGTCTGGCTGACAAAAGACCCTGCCGGGGTGCTGGCGGGGCTGGGTCCCGAGCCGTTTGACGCCCACCTGGGCGCCGGGGAATTTTACCAGCGCCTGCATGCCTCCCGGCGGCAGCTCAAGCCCCTGCTGCTGGACCAGTCCTTTTTGGCGGGGGTGGGCAACATTTACGCCGATGAAGCCCTGCACCGCGCCCGCCTGCACCCCCTGCGCCGCTCCCACACGCTGGCGCTGGAGGAAGCCGCTGCTCTGCTGGCGGGGGTGCGCGCCGTGCTGGAGGCGGGCATTGCCGCCAACGGCGCCAGCCTCGACTGGGTCTACCGGGGCGGGAATTTTCAAAACCAGTTCCGCGTGCACCTGCGCGCCGGAGAGCCGTGCTACAATTGTGGTACGTTGATCGTCCGCCAGGTGGTGGGGCAGCGCAGCACGGTCTGCCAGCCGGCAGACCCAAGCCAGGAGGTTTGAATGTCGGAGCAATTAACCCAGTTGCTTTTAATCGCCTTGTTTGTGACCATTGGATTCATGGTGGGGGCGCTGATTACGCTGTGGTGGTACGAACGCGCCAAAAACCGGGAGAAAGCCGCCCGGGAACTGGCGGAAAAGCAGGAGGAGGAGGGCGAAAACACCCGCCAGCAGAAATACCGCGAGGTGGTGCGCCTGTGGCGCGACCGCCGGACGAACAAGCTGCTGGTGGAGACCGGGGGGAAAATTCATGCCCAGCTTGGCACGCTCAGCGATGAGCAGCGCCAGGCGCTGGAAATGACCATCCGCGAGTGGGCGGTCTGGCTGGGGCTGGGCAAGCCCTCGCAGCCGCCCGCAGTGGCACAGCGGGCGCAGCAGCCTGCCGCCGCCCAACCCGCCGCGCCGACCCGGCAGGCACCCGCCCCGGCAATCCCCATGCCTGCGGCGGCAATCCCGGCAGCCGAGGTGGTGCTGGAACCGGCGCCGACGATGGTGGCGCAGATCAACGAAATTGTGCAGGCAAAACTGCCCGGCTCCGGGCTGAAGGA
>JAGVUS010000118.1 GCA_019136175.1 Chloroflexota bacterium
GCCACCTGGATCCGGTAGCTGACCGCCTGGTCCACGTCCTCCCAATCGAACACGGTCAGGGGGTCCACGTTGGCGGCATCATCGGCGGGCAGAGCCAGCAGCGGGGCAGCCGGAATCGTGGAATAGACATCCAGCACCACATCCGCCGAGTGGGAAAGCAAGCCTGCCTGCCCGCTGACCGTGACGGTATACGTGCCAAAGGCTGCCGTGCCATCCCCTGCCAGGGTCAGCGTGGAACTGCCGGGCGGGGTGACCGTTTCGGGGTCCAGGGCGGGGGTGAAGCCAGCCGGGGCATCCGCCGCAGAGAGGCTCACTTCCTCCGCAAAATCGTTGATGCTGCCCACCGTGACGGCGGCATTGATTTCCGCATCATTGCAGACCGCAAACGAGTTGGGCGCAACCGCCAGGGTGAAATCGGGGGAGCGCGGCCCGAGGACAATCACCGTGCTGGGGTCGCCAAACAGGTGGTACTCCTCCCAGTAGTAATTGGCGCTGGAGGGATATTCCATCTGGACTGCCATCAAGCCTTCCCATTTCATCTCCGCCACCGAGGGCGTGACGGGCACCGCATCGTAGAGGGTGTCGAAAATCACCCGTTCCAGCACATCGTCCTCGTCCCAGTAGGAGTTGTTGCTTGCGCCCAGGTAGGTGAGCGCGCCCTTGCCATTCTGGATGACCCAGGTATCGCCAAAGGATTCGTTGGTGGTGAAGTCCGATGTCACGCAGGCATGCCCGGCAACGTAGGGGGAGATGACGCCGGTGAGGTTGCGCACCTGGCTCTGGTTCAGCGAGGGACCCGCCCAGCTGGTGGGGCTGCCGTGCCCAGAATAAATCACCATGGCGCGGTCATCATTGATTGAATTGACCACATCGGTGGAATCGGCGTTATAGGTAATGGCATAGAGCTTGTCGCCGCCAGGCTGGGGGTTGACCGGGAAGATGCCGGTGTAGCCCAACCCCAGGGTGTAGGTGTTGATGACGTAATTGTGGGTTGCTTCCGCCATCCAGTACCAGCTGCCATCATCCGAGGCAAGGAAGGCGGCTTTCTTCACCCAATCCTCCGCCCCGGTGACATCCTCTTCATAATAAATGGCATTGTTGACCATGTTGGCAAGCTGGCTGGTCTCCCGCACGGGGAAGCGCCCGATGTGGATATCGGGGACATAATCGGAGGAGCCGCCCATGGTGCCGTAGAACAGGTCCGTGTAATAGCTGTAGCCGGGGAAGAGCCAGGCGGGCAGGCTGTCGGTGCCGTCATTATGATCGCCGACCAGCAGGACGTAATCCGGCGGGTAGTCGCCGTTGTACTGGGCAGTGATGTAATTCTTGATGGCGGTGGTGGTCGTCCCGCCCACGTCCGTCAGCGAGGCAAGGGTGACGTTAAAACCCTGTGCCTGCTTGAGGCTGACAAAGTCCGCCAGCCCGGTTTCATAGACATCAGCGGTGATGATCAGGTAATTTTCGGGTTCCTTGCCCCCTGCACCCTGGTGGTAGTTGAGGATTTGGGATGCCAGGAGGGAGTCAAAAGCGGGCGAGGCAAGCCGCTCCGCCTCGGCAGCCGATGCCGCCGGGTCGCCGCCTTCCAGCCGGATGTTGAATTGGATGCTGGCATGGTGCGTCAGCATGCCGCTGGCGGGCTGGTAGGCAAGCGGGGAGATTTCCACCACCACCACGCGGTGCCCGCGCACTTCATATTCACCGGCGATGCGCACCGGGGTTGCAGGGTGGGCGGCATCCAGCCCGTAGATGGACTCATCCGGCAGGCAGGGCTCCACCAGCGGCAGGCAGGGCTCCACCAGACCGCCGCACTTGGGCTGGGAGGGCTGCACCGGCAGGATGACGGCGGGCAGCCCCAGGCTTTGCAGGCTGACTTGCGCGGCGGGGGCATTAATCAGCTCGATGCTTGCCGTTGCGCCCTGCGGAATTTCCACCGCCCGGCGCAGGACGGGCAGGTCGGGAGCGCCCACCTGGCTGGAATGGCTGCAGCCCGGGCACGCCAGCACGGCGTATTGCGTGCCTGCCAGCTCCCGGCTGCTGGATTGCATGCCGGGGGTTTCCGCCAGCAGGGTGATGGCGGTGTCACTGGCTTGCAGGATGCGCACCGCAGGGGCAGCGCCGGGCTGGGCGCCTGCCGGAAAGGGAATCCAGCCGTCGGGCAGGGGGGCTGCCTGGGCTGGCTGGCTGGCTGCTGCACCAATCGCAGTCACCAGCACCAGCAATGCTGCCAAACCACGCAGCAGGGCACGAAACAGGGATTTGTTC
>JAGVUS010000009.1 GCA_019136175.1 Chloroflexota bacterium
GGATGGATACTGACCGAGATGGGCAGGCAACCCTGGGTGGTCTATGACAAAATGAAGACCGCGGACGCTGTATCACCGAACATTACCAGCGGCATGGTCATTATGAGCCTGGTCGGTTTTACCTTGATCTACGGATTATTGCTGTTTGCAGACGTGTACCTGTTGAAAAAATATGCCAAGGCAGGTCCTGCAAGCAAAAATGCCAGCCATCGAACCGCAGAAGATCACTCCAACTGGGAATAGGAGGAAACAATGGACTTAAGTATTCTCTGGTTTGTCCTGATCGGGGTTTTGTTTGTTGGTTATTTCATCCTGGAAGGTTTTGATATGGGCGTGGGCATCCTGCTCCCCTTCCTTGGAAAATCGGATGTTCGGCGGCGCGTGATGATTAACACAATTGGACCACACTGGGATGGTAACGAAGTCTGGTTGATCACTGCAGGGGGAGCCATGTTTGCGGCATTTCCCCACTGGTATGCCACCTTGTTCAGCGGTTTCTATGTTGCCCTCTTCCTGCTCCTGGCTGCTTTGATCGTACGGGGGGTTGCGTTTGAGTTTCGCAGTAAGGACGACTCACCCCGCTGGCGGGCGCTTTGGGATTGGTGCATTTTCTTTGGCAGTGCCATTCCAGCCTTACTTTGGGGTGTGGCGTTTGCCAACCTGGTCAAAGGTGTGCCCATTGACGCCAATATGCAATATGTGGGTACTTTTTGGAACCTGATTAACATTTATTCCATTCTGGGTGGCCTGGTTTCCCTGCTCGGATTCACATTGCATGGAGCCATCTTTTTGACCTTAAAAACGACCGAACCCCTGGCAACCGACGCGCGCAGGGTGGCGACCCGTTTGTGGATTCCTGTGCTTGTAGTTATGGCAGGCTTTATTGCCACCACCTTTATTTTCACAGATATTCTGAAAAAACCGTCTGTGTGGGCGATCTTTGCACAGGCTGCAGCGCTGCTTGCCTTGCTGGTTGCTGGTTGGTTGTTGCGGAAGAAACGGGATGGGATAGCGTTTGGCGCTACTGCGCTGTCGATTGCATTGTCAACCGCTTTCATTTTCTTCCTTCTATTCCCACGAGTGATGGTTTCCAGCCTTGATCCATCCTTCAGCCTGACGGTTGCAAATGCAGCTTCAGGTGAAAATACCTTGCGAACTATGAGTATTGTGGCATTGATCCTGGTGCCGGTTGTTCTTGCGTACCAGGGTTGGTCTTATTGGATTTTCCGCAAACGAATTACAGAAAAGCCCGAATCACTGCATTACTAATTATCAAAGTTGTATGGGAGAATGGGAAATGGCTTGTGAATGTTGTGAACGAAAAGTTGTTGCCACTGATAAGGCTCCAAAGGCACTAGGTCCATACTCTGCCGGTATTATTGGCGGAGATTTTGTCTTTACGTCCGGTCAACTGGGAATGGATCCGGTGACTGGTGCCATTGTTGATGGAGGCGTGGAAGCGGAAGCACGCCAGGCGTTAACCAATCTTAAAAACATTCTGGAAGCAGCTGGTTCCAGCCTGGAGCATGTGGTAAAAACAACGGTTTTCCTGCGGGATATTGCTGATTTTGCCCGTGTAAATGCCGTGTATGCGGAATTTTTTACCACAGAGCCACCGGCGCGGTCTGCATTCCAGGTTGCTGCCCTGCCAAAAGGTGCAGCTGTGGAAATTGAGTCCATTGCAATGCGGTGTTGTTGTGATGACAAAGAGGATGGCTGCTGCTGCCATTCGTAAGGTATGACAAAATCTGACCTGATCCTGCTGGTGGATGATGAAGCCAGTATAGTTTCCCTTCTCCGCCTTTACCTGGAGAGGGAGGGATTCGTGGTTGCCTCAACTGGTGATGGTTTGACGGCGCTGGAATTGGCTGAAAAACTGGAACCCTCCCTGGTTGTTTTGGATGTAATGCTGCCTGAGATGGACGGGTTTGAAGTGTGCCGCCGCTTGCGGTCTGCTTACCGATCCATTGCCATCATTATGTTGACTGCCCGTGAGGATGATATTGATAAAATCCTTGGATTGGAGCTTGGAGCAGACGATTATATGACCAAGCCATTTAATCCTCGCGAACTGGTCGCGCGGGTGAAAGCAATCCTGCGGCGGATTTCCATGCCATCTGAAGGAACCAAGGAAATCATCCGGGTTGGGGATTTAACATTGGATGTTGCCAGCCGGGAGGTCAAGATTGGTGATCAACTCGTGGATTTACGGACCCAGGAATTTGAGGTGTTGTGGGTGCTGGTAAAAAATCCCGGCAGGGTGCTCAGCCGGGAGCAGCTGCTCAATCTTGCCTGGGGATATGAATTTTTTGGGCAAACCCGGACGGTGGATGTCCACATTGCACAGATTCGGCGGAAACTGTCCACAAGTACGGTCAAAATTGAAACGATTACTGGCATCGGTTACAAGCTTGTGGCATGAGAGGTACCAGTCTTCAAGCCCGCTTGTTTATCAGTTATGTCATTCTGGTTGGCATTGTGATTGGCGTCATTGCAATTGGAATCGTGTTGTCATTGACCTCCAGCCCAATTCTATATCGAACCATCACCCAACGATTAAGGCTTGCTTCGGATGTTGTTGCCCTCCAGCTTGAAGATCAACCGCTGGTCACCCTGGACTCAGTGTATTCCTACCTTTACACTGTGTCCGCTCAGACACAACTTCGTGTTGGCTTGCTGACCAGGGAAGAAGTGATTCTGTTTGATTCGGGAATCAGCCTGTACCCTGCATTTCCGGATCTGGATGTTCCAGAGGAAAGGCTGAGCGGGTACGATTTACCAGTTCATACATTTCGGGATGAAAAGGGGGGAGTCTGGTTTTATACGACCAAGTTGCTAAAAGGTGGATACCTGGTGATCGTGATGGCTACCCAGCGTCCGGAGCAGGTGCTGAGGACAATTTTTCGCGAGGAATTGGGAGTAACGACCGTTATTGCTGGTTTCATTGCCATCGTGCTTGCGCTGATCTTTAGTTTTGCCATGGCAAATTGGATATCAAAACCTCTTGAGAGGCTGGTTGCAGGAGCCCAATCGGTGGCTTCCGGGAAGCATAACCCCTTGCCCCTGAAAGGACCGCGGGAGGTGCGGATGCTCAGCCAGGCATTCAATGATATGAGCAGCCGGGTGTTTGCCAGCCAGCAATCTCAGAAGGATTTTGTGACGAATGTCTCCCACGAGCTGAAGACTCCAATCACTTCAATCCAGGGATACGCTCAGGCAATTCTGGATGGGACCGTATTGGGGGAAGAGAGCATTGAGCAAGCCGCAACAATAATATTTAATGAAGCGAATCGCATGCACGGGATGGTGATGGATTTGCTGACCCTGGCAAAATTGGAAACAGGCATTGCAGATATGCAGATGAGTCTCCTTGATCTGCGCGTTCTTCTGGATCACTTGTTAGAAAGGTTTACCGTTCTTGCTCACCAGAATCAGATCGAATTGGTGTCCAATTATTCCAATCTGGCACCTGTTATGGGAGATGGGGAACAAATATTGAGGGTCTTTACCAACCTCCTGGAAAATGCGTTAAAATACACACCTGCTGGAGGTCGGATTTCTGTTTCCGCTCTTCAATCTGGTAACTGGATTGTTGTCCAGTTCTCAGATACTGGTCCAGGAATTCCTGTGGAGGATCGGGAGCGCATCTTTGAGCGTTTTTACCAGGTGGATGCATCCCGGAGAGGAGGGTTATCTCATGGGGTGGGCTTGGGATTGGCAATTGCTCGTGAGATTGTCCTTTCTCATGGTGGTATGATCAGGGTTGAAAGTGAGCTGGGAAAAGGTAGTATTTTTTCTGTGGAATTGCCTGTTTGCTCCGAAGTTTCTACGGTAAACGGTTGAGTGAATTATGAAAACAGTATCTGTAATTATTCCCTGTTACAATGAAGAAGCCACCATTGGATTGCTCCTGGAGGCAATTTGCGGGCAGACGTATCCGCGGGAGTTCATCGAGGTAATCATTGCTGATGGGATTTCCACTGACCAAACTCGGAATGTGATCAATAAATATGTGCTTCAATATCCGGGTCTTTTCTTGAAAATTGTTGATAATCCCAGGCGGATTATTCCTGCCGCATTGAATACTGCGATCCGGGCATCCACAGGTGAAATTATTCTCCGGTTGGACGCACATAGTATTCCACGGCAGGATTATATTGAACGATCTGTAAAAAATCTTGAATTGGGTTTGGGGGATAATGTTGGCGGCGTTTGGATGATTGAACCGGGGGGAGAAGGTTGGATGGCAAAATCCATCAGCCTGGCTGCCGCCCACCCGCTTGGCGTGGGGGATGCCATGTATCGCCTTGGCACCAGTGCTGGCGTGGTGGATACTGTACCGTTTGGAGCATTTTATCGATCAACCCTGGAGCAGGTTGGCGGATACGACGAAAGCCTGCTGACGAATGAAGATTATGAGTTGAACACTAGGATTCGGATGAGTGGCAGGCGGGTATACCTTGACCCGGAAATCCGTTCCGTGTATTATGCAAGAGCAAACCTTGCACAATTGGCGCATCAATACTGGAGGTATGGTTACTGGAAGTACCGGATGTTGAAGCGTTATCCTTCCACTTTACGATGGCGTCAGGCAATTCCACCGGTATTTGTCCTTGGTATATTGATCCTGATATTGGCGGGCATCTGGTTGCCGGTTGCCCGGTGGTTTCTGCTGGGTGGGCTTTTGTTCTATATTGGAGTGTTAATGGCAACGAGTATCACTCGCGCGATAAAGGGTAATAATTTTTTGTTGATTTTGGGAGTTCCGCTGGCGATTGCCACCATGCATTGTTGTTGGGGATCTGGTTTTTTGTGGAGTCTGGCGACCTCAATATTTGAACCAAGGAAGAGAAGTTGATGAATCCGGTTATCCAACCTCAAAGACGCTCGTGGAAAATGCGTCAAAGTGACCGAAAATTATTGCTATTTATTGGTGATTTCCTGGTTGCAATGCTTGCGTTGGCTGCATCCATTCTTATCTGGTCACAGTCACCAGAAGAATGGTTGAACCTGTCTCCTGCATTTTTACGGGAGCGTGTTCCGGTTTGGTTCTACTTGCTGCCTGTCATCTGGCTGCTTCTGCTTGTGGAAATGTACGATACGCAGCGCGCCAATAACCGGCAGAATACTTTCAAAGGGATATCCATTGCAGCAGCCATCAGTGCCGTGTTGTACCTCATTGTTTATTTCTCATCCGCGCCTGATTCATTGCCCCGGCGCGGCGTGGCTGGTTTCATTATTGGAGTATACGTATTAACCCTGTTGTGGAGATTTCTGTATATTTCCATCTTCACCCAACCACAATTTATGCGCCGGGTGCTGATTGTTGGCGCGGGTAAGGCTGGAACTACGCTGGTGGATGTAGTCAAAAATTTGTGGCCACCGCCTTTTTACCTGGTGGGGTTGATTGATGACGACCCCCAAAAAATAGACTTGGAGATTGAAGGATACCGCGTTATGGGAGCCAGCCGGGATTTGATGCAAGTCATCCAGGATGAGGGGGTGACTGACCTGGTTTGTGCAATCTCTGGGGAGATGGCGCCCGACACGGTCAATACGCTGTTGCAGGCAGAAGAGGCGGGGATTGAAATCACAACCATGCCCATCATGTATGAAACATTACTGGGGCGTGTTCCAATCAATTTATTACAGTCCGATTGGGTTCTGCGCTCCTTTGTTGATCAAGCACACCTGAGTGGAACATTTGAAATTGCCAAAAGGTTAATCGATATTGTGGGTGCGTTGGTGGGATTGCTCTTCCTGGTGCTCTTATTCCCATTCATTGGCGTAATGATCCTTTTGGATTCCGGTGGACCGGTTTTGTATCTCCAGGAGCGGCTTGGGAAAAATGGAAGAGTGTACAAAATTATCAAGTTCCGGACTATGAAACTGGATGCTGAAAAAGATGGGGTAGCCCGACCCGCCACTCAGAATGACCAACGAGCAACCCGGTTTGGAAAGCTTCTTCGCAGGAGCCACCTGGACGAATTGCCCCAAATCATAAATATTCTCAAGGGAGAGATGAGCTGGGTTGGTCCAAGATCAGAACGTCCTGAAATAATACAAAATCTGGAGAAGGAAATCCCCTTCTATCGAGCCAGGTTATTTGTTAAACCTGGCTTGACGGGCTGGGCACAGGTAAATTATGGGTATGCAGCCGGGGCGGAAGAAAACTCGGTAAAACTGGAATATGATTTGTATTACATCAAGCACCGCAACCTGGGGCTGGATATCCTTATTCTCCTTCGGACTGTCGGGAATGTGCTTGGATTGAAGGGTCGGTGATGAGCACCAAGCCGCATATCCGGAATCGCTATATGCTCCTGGGGGATTGTATTTTCATCCTTGCATCTGTCTTTGCCAGTTATGCCTTGCGGCTGGAACTGGGTCCGGCGTTGTTGCTCTATCTCCCCTCTGCATTCTGGATGGCTGGGGTGGCTTTATTAATCAAGCCAGTTGTATATTACCTTTTCGGTTTATACCGCCGTTTATGGTTATATGCAAGCATCCGCGAATTATTTGTCATCTTGCTGTCAGTCACAGCTGCCTCCATTCCTGTTTTCGTAATCATGTTTTCATTACTTTCGCTTGGCATCATTAATTTTATGCCGCGGACGGTATTTATCATTGATTGGATCCTCTCGCTTGCTTTTGTGGGTGGCTTGCGTTTTTCTGTCCGGATGCTGGCGGAAGTCCAATCGCGAGCTTCCAACCAACGTGATGGCAGAGCCAGGAGGATCCTGATTGTGGGGGCAGGCGATGCAGGAGCACTGGTGGTTCGGGAATTGAAAAAGAATCCCCAGGTGAATATGCAGCCGGTTGCTTTTCTGGACGATGACCCTGCAAAACAACGTCAGCAAATCTATGATATTCCTGTCATCGGCATGATTAAAGACCTGAACCAGGCTCTCGACAGGCATCGGATTGACGAGGTCATCATTGCCATTCCCACTGCGCCAGGCAGTGTGGTTCGTGTGGTTACCGAGGGCTGCCGAAGAAAGGGAATTCCCTTTCGTACCATGCCGGGAATCTACGAATTGCTGGGGGGAACGGTCAGCGTCAGCCGCTTGCGGGACGTGGAAATTACAGACTTGCTGCGCAGAGAACCAGTCAAGGTTAAGGAAGAATTGATTGGTGCCTTTCTATCGGGGAGAAGGGTACTTGTCACCGGGGCGGGGGGATCGATTGGACGGGAGCTATGCCGGCAGATTGCCCGATGGGGTCCATCTGAGTTGATTTTGTTGGGACATGGTGAAAATAGCATATTTGAAACGGTTATTGATCTCCAGGATCAGTACCAGGGTATTTCCATCAAGCCGGTCATCGCCGACGTGCGCGACCACCCCCGCCTGGATGGTGTATTTGCAGCCCATCGTCCGGAAGTGGTTTTCCATGCGGCAGCCCATAAGCATGTTCCATTGATGGAATTAAACATTGAAGAAGCAGTAACGAACAATATCCTTGGCACAAAAAATCTGGTCGACCTGGCAGTTCAATATGGGGTGGATCGACTGGTGATGATTTCCACGGATAAGGCTGTGCGCCCTGCAAATGTAATGGGTGCGACCAAACGGATTGCGGAAATGGTTGTGTTGGATGCTGGCGCCAAGGCAGGCAAGCCATTTTTGGTGGTTCGCTTTGGAAATGTGTTGGGAAGCCGTGGCAGCGTGGTTCCCATTTTCAAACGACAAATTGCCCGCGGCGGACCGGTAACCATTACCCACCCGGATATGGAGCGGTATTTTATGACCATCCCGGAAGCAGTTTATCTTGTATTACAGGCAGCTGGGATGAGTGCGGGCGGTGAAACCTTTGTGCTGAACATGGGGCAGCAGGTGAAGATATTATCCCTGGCGGAAGATCTGATCCGCCTTTCGGGGTTGGAACCCGGGAAGGATATTGAAATTGTTTTTACTGGAATCAGACCTGGTGAAAAATTACGGGAGGATTTATGGGAGGAGGGCGAATATCAACCCACCGATCATCCGGAAATTTTCCAGACCGGGGACAGCCAGGTTGTTTCGGGCACGGAACTGGATGACCTGGTGAAAGAACTTGTCCGGCTTGCCCGCCAGGGTAATATAGGTGAGGTTGTGGCGTTATTGGATGAATCCATACCTGATGCATCCGTCCGTGCTACCCCGCCCCCACAAATTTCTGCCATCGACTAGTTCAATGGAAATCACCGCTGCTGAGTGGGCTCAATTCCTGGAAGATAAACCGGAAATTCATATCCTTCAATCCTTGGAATGGGGTGAATTAAAGCGGAATTATGGCTGGCATCCTGTGTATGTTGTGGAGGGAGACACGGGGGCACAAATTCTGTTTCGCTCACTTCCACTGGGGTTAACAATTGCTTATATCCCCAAAGGTCCCGTTGGTATACCGGATTGCCATTTTTGGAAATCCGTGGATGCCGTGTGCCGCAAGCATCATGCAATTTTTCTTAAAGTGGAGCCGGATTCCTGGGAATGTAAATCGGAGGGATGGTGGGAAGATGCATCTGAAGAATGGGTGACATCCGATACCATTCAACCCCGTCAGACAATCGTCATACCATTGGATGGTGATGAGCCGGAATGGCTGAGCCGGATGTCCCAAAAGACCAGATATAATGTCAGGCTGGCACAGAAAAAGGATGTGCAGGTAATTGCCAGTGACGATATTTCTTCTTTTCACCAGTTGATGCAAGTTACCGGACAAAGGGATGAATTTGGCGTTCATTCCCTTGCCTATTACCAGGATGCTTATCG
>JAGVUS010000046.1 GCA_019136175.1 Chloroflexota bacterium
CGGACTCCCACGTGTTCCAATATATCCAGCGTGGCTGTATGGATTTTCTCAACATCCTGACGCGAAAGAATGTCTACGCGCAGTTTTGGATCACTGATGGAATGAATTTTGCCAGACATGGCTACCCCCCCAACCCCATCAGCCGCTGCGCCAGTCCCACAGCACCAACTGCGTCTTCGGCATAACCATCGGCGCCAATTTCGTCTGCCCAACTGGCTGTCACCGGTGCCCCCCCAACCATCACCCGGATATGATCCCGCATTCCCTCCGCTTCCAATTGGCGGATGACCTCGCGCTGGACGGTCATGGTGGTGGTCAGCAATGCAGACATTCCCAATAATTGTGCCCCGGTCTCCCGAATTTTTGCAATAAAAGCCTCCGGTGAAACATTAACCCCCAGATCATAGACCTGGAATCCGTTAACTGCCAACATTGTTCCAACCAATGATTTGCCAATTTCATGGATATCCCCCTGGACGGTGCCAATTACCACCCTGCCAGCTGATTTCACCTCCTGCTGGCGTTTTTTTAACTCCGGCTCCAAAACTCATGCAGCGGGCAGCAATCACAAGGTTGGGCAGAAAACATTCCCCATTGGAGTACTGCTCGCTGATGATGTTCATCCCAACCACCAGCCCCTGGTTGATGATATCCAGGGGCTCCCAGCCCATCTCCAAAGCCTGGCGTACACCTTCAACCGTGGCAGAAGGATCCCCCTCAACAATTGTGTTGGCGATCTGGTTAAAGACTTCGTTCTTCATGCGTTCTCTTCCTCCTCCAATTTTGGCAAGTGATCCAATCCCCATTGTCTGGCTGTTCTTAAAACAATTGCATACAATTCGCGTCGAACCTCAGCCGGGACGCCATTGGGTTGGTATTTTTTCAACAGCCGCGGAATCAGGTCGTGGGCTCTTTGATGAGCAGCCATACCACCTGCCATTTCCCACTGCTCAAGGGAACCGCGATCCACCACGGGTGAAGGCAGATAAAGTTCCTTTGCAAACCAATCCCGGGTATGCGTCCGTTCCAGGAAATCTGCCTGGTGTGGATTCGTCTGCAGCTGATCCAGTCCAAGGGTATCTTCACGAATTGTCATTCCAGAGCCAAACCGCCGGGCATAACCAATTAATTCCGCATCCACAATTAATTTCTCAAGACTCTGGCAGCGGAGAAAATCAATCATCCCAACACCGGAAACCATGCTGGCTCCAGCCAGGATTGCCAGCAGTACTCCCCCCATGGATTCCGCACCTGCCTGCATATCCAACATTTTTCCGTCTGTCGATCCCATATACGTGTGGGTTGGCAGACCCAAATACCTGCCCACTTCCACCGTGGCAAGGTCAATCAACCAGGTGGCAGGGTCTCCCATTGGAGTGGATCCGTGACGCATATCGGTTACCGCGGGTGCCCCGCCCCAAACAATCGGCGCACCCGCCCTGGTTTGTTGATGGATGACCAGTCCACTCAAATTTTCAGCCGTATGCTGTACGACAGATCCCAGCAGGGTGACAGGTGCAGCGACACCAGCCAGTGGCATGGATACCAGTTCGGCAGGAACCCTTCTTGCAGCACAATCCATCAGGTTCTGGCAGGTCAATTCACTCCACAGGAGCGGCGGGGATGGACAGATGTCAAAGATCGCCAACGGACGTTCTTCCAAGCGCTCTCCACTCCCGGCAACCACGGACAGCAGTTCCCACATCACATTCCATCCCGCCCGTGTAAAAGCTCCTGTAACAATCGGTTTTTTCATGTAATTTAAAGCCACATACAATCGGTATAAATCCCCCATTTGCGGAGGAACGTCCTGACAAATAAACGCGGTACTCTGCGCGTCCAAATGTTGGAGTGTTTCCACAAGCTTGACAAACTGAACCAGGTCACCGGTGAGAGGAGCGCGCTGACGCCCGGTAGCATGGTCAAGGATCGTGACAGCAGCAGAACCCGGGTCAAAGTACGTGGTATTACTGCCATAAGTGATGATCGGCTTGCCATCGAGAGAATACAACAAAAATTGGGCAGGGGCAGTTTTTAAAGCCATTTCCACCAGGGGCGCCGGGATGCGGGCAACCTGGGTATTGCGATTGACCAATGCACCTGCTGCTTCCAATAAATCCAGGGCACCTTCATGGTGGACGCGTACCCCGGGATTTTCCAGCACCTGTAAAGCCTCATCGACTACTTGCTTAATAACAAAGGGTTCCAGTACCTGTAAATGTAATTGGCTCATCCATGATTTCCTGTACGGGGGAATACCTGTGATTATACCCTGCCATGCTTGCGAAAGCCCCCCCTTCCAATGTAAAATACAATCATTCTTAATAAGGAGATTGTTTGTGGTAACGCTAATTAATATACCCATCCTTGAATTTGTTGCCAAACCAAACCATTTATTCAGCAAAAAATGGCTGTTACTCACCAGTGGGAATTACTCGCTTGGGCAGTACAATGCCATGACCATCAGCTGGGGAAGTATCGGTGAAATATGGGCAAAACCCTTTATCCAGGTTGTTGTCCGCCCCACCCGCCACACCTTCGGATTTATGGAAGAATATCCCACATTCACCGTCTGCGCTTTTCCGGAGGAATATCACAGTGCCCTGGCTTTACTGGGAAGCAAATCCGGGCGCGATGGCAACAAAATCAAGGAATCCGGATTAACACCAGAACCATCACTTGCTGTTGCTGCTCCCGGATATATCGAAGCTGAACTGATCCTGGAATGCAGAAAAATCTACTGGCAAGACCTGGAGCCCAATCAATTCCTGGATCCGGAGATTGAAACACACTATTCCCGCAAGGATTACCACCGCATTTACTTTGGAGAGATCTTATCCATCCGGGGAACAGATGCATATTATCAAAATGAGCAATAAAAAGGAAAAGGAGCGAAGATGTCATCATCCAATCTGGTCTTTGAAAAAGTGATCAAATCGTCCCCGGCAGACGTGTTCCGGGCTTTTACAACCCCGCTTGGCTACCAGGAATGGCTGTGCTGGCATGCATCAGTCATGCCCCATCCCGGAGGTCCTCTCCATCTCGTCTGGGCAAACAGTTACTTTACCAGCGGGTATTACCTGGAACTGATACCCGCTCAAAAAGTCACCTTCACCTGGTTTGGCAAAGGTGATCCTGCCCCAACAACAGTGGAAGTCGTCATGCGGGAAGAGATTGGGCAAACCCGGGTAATTCTTACACACAGGGATCTTGGAAGCGGTTCCGAATGGAATCCTTCCCGCGAGGAAATATCCCGCGGGTGGGAGAGGAACCTGGAGAACCTGGTCTCGGTTCTGGAAACCGGCAGGGACCTGCGCCAGATAAACCGACCCATGTTGGGCATATCTGATATAAACGAGCTGGATTCAGTCACTGCCAGCAAACTGGGTGTCCCTGTCCAGGCAGGTCTTGTGGTTGGCACTCCACTGGATGGCTTCGGTGCCATGCTGGCAGGGATGAAAAAGGGCGATGTGCTGGTGGAACTGGCAGGTGTACCTATCAATCATTATGCCGCTTTCCATACGGAAATGCAAAAACATACCGCTGGTGAAACCGTGCCAGTGGTTGTCTACCGCGGCACGGAAAAATTGTCCCTTTCTGTTTCTCTCTCCCATCCACCCATCCCCGAACCCCCTGCAACGGCTGTTGACCTGGCGAACGCCCTTCGTGCCCAAACCAGGCAGGCGGACATGGAACTTGAAAAATGCTTCGATGGAGTCTCCGAAGAACAAGCAGCCTGGGCACCCGCACCTGGTGAATGGTCAGCCCTGGAAGTACTGGCACATCTCATCCAGGTGGAAAGAGACCTGCACACAGTGATCCAGACGACGCTTGCAGACCAGATCTATGAATGGACGGATAATGCCCCTGCCAGAATCTCCGGGACAGTCTCCATTTATCCAACCGTCCCTGCTTTGATAGAGGTGTTAAAACAAACGGAAGATGAGACTTACGCCATTGTTGCCGATCTCCCGGATCAGTTCGTCCAGCGAAAAGCAAGCTTCTGGAGCTTTGCACAGATGATGCTGTCCATCACATCCCATACCATCAGCCACATTGCACAAATCCGTTCTGCATTGGGAAAAACGGAATAACTGGAAACCTGAGGCGCAACCATGTTTCTACCAACCACGCCAGAAGAACTGGCAGCCCTTGGCTGGGATGTTTTGGATGTGATTCTGGTCACCGGGGATACATATATCGATCATCCATCCTCCGGTACAGCCGTGATTGGAAAAATCCTCCACAGTGCGGGCTACCGGGTTGGAATCATCGCCCAACCGGATATCACATCCCCGGCAGAGATCACCCGGCTGGGAGAGCCGCGCCTGTTCTGGGGCGTTACCGGCGGTTGCGTGGATTCAATGGTGGCAAATTACACCGCTACAAAACGGAAACGGAAATCGGACGATTACACACCCGGTGGTGAAAACAACCGCCGTCCGGATCGGGCGGTGATTGTCTATGCCAATGCCATACGGAAATATTTCAAAACCACAAGACCGATTGTCCTCGGGGGAATTGAGGCAAGCCTGCGCCGGGTTGCCCATTACGATTACTGGGATGATAAAATCCGCCGATCCATCCTGTTTGACTCAAAAGCGACCTATCTCCTTTATGGCATGGCGGATGATTCCATCCTGGAATTTGCCAACACCCTGGCATCCGGAACATCCCCTGAATCCATCCGGGGTTTATGTTTTATTTCCAAACAACCCCTGGAAGGGTACCTGGAACTGCCCGCATTTGAAACCGTGGCTGAAGATAAACACGCATTCATTGAGATGTTTCACACGTTCTATCAGAACAATGATGCAATCACAGCCCGGGGATTATGCCAGCGCCATGGTGACCGTTTCCTGGTGCAAAATCCACCCGCCTATCCATTATCTGAAGCCAGGCTGGATGAAGTGTATTCCATTGAATTTGAACGGGCGGTCCACCCTCACTATGCCAGACAGGGGCATGTCAAAGCCCTGGAAACCATTCAATTTTCCATTACCACCCACCGTGGATGTTATGGCGAGTGTAACTTCTGTGCAATTGCCGTCCATGAAGGGCGAACCGTACAATCGCGCAGCCCCAAATCAATCATAGCAGAAGCAGCAAGGATCACCCGCCTGCCTGGTTTCAAGGGGATTCTCTCCGATGTTGGCGGACCGACTGCCAATATGTATGGATGGGAATGTTCAAAAAAGCTCAAACAGGGAAGTTGTGCTCACAGGCGGTGTCTGACACCCGAACGATGCCAGTTGATGCGCCCCAATCACCAACCGCAAATTGCGTTATTGCGCGAATTACGAAAAATACCCGGAATTCGAAAAGTGTTCGTTGCTTCCGGAATCCGCTATGATCTCATCCTTGCCGATAAGCCGCATGGACGCGCCTATCTCCGCGAAATTGTTCAACATCACGTCTCGGGTCAAATGAAAATTGCTCCGGAACATTCCGAAGACAAGGTTCTGAGGCATATGGGAAAGCCGGGACGTGATTCCCTGCTGAAGTTTAAGACCATGTTTGAGACATTATCTGCCGAGGCTGGTAAAGAGCAGTACCTGACCTATTACCTGATCGCCGCCCATCCGGGCTGCACCGAAGAGGATATGCGCCGGATGAAAACCTTCGTCAGCCAGAAATTACACATCCACCCGGAACAGGTGCAGGTATTTACGCCCACCCCATCCACCTATTCCAGCCTGATGTACTATACAGAAATGGACCCTTTTACGGGGCAACCGATTTTTGTTGAAAAGGACCTCCGGCGAAAATCCACCCAGAAAGAGTTGATTGTGAAATAAAAAAGCAGGCGGGCTACTGTGAGATATCCGCCTGCTTTTTCGGTTCATCAATTCGGTTTACTTGACAGCCTCAATGGCCTTGATTTGCGCCTGGCGGGCAAAATCGGTTGCAACTGCCAGGATGCGCAGTGCTTCCTCCGGGTTGTGGAAACCCATGCTGTTTTCTGCAGCGATGAAATCCCATCGTGCCTGTGACTGGCGGTGTAATTGCCGCGCCTCGTCAATCAATGCGGCATCAGCATTTGGGTCTTCTGCAGCCGTCTTGATCGCCGCAATGGCATCCACAAGAGCATTCTCGCAATTTTCCATGGTTGCCCAAACCTGCCCCTGAATTTCTGTAACCCGTTCAACCACATAATCCACATCGGTATGGCATGCTCCACAGGTTTCAGAAGGTCGCAGTAACGGACTCATCACGTTATGGGTTGAGAATTTGACAGCCCCGTCCCTTGTGTAAGGCATGTGGCAATCCGCACATGCGACCCCGGCGTTAAAATGGGTCGATCCGGCAGAAAACAATTCATAATCCGGGTGCTGCATCTTGATGATTGGGGCACCTGAATCCGCATGCGTCCAATCGGTATGTCCCACCTCGGCATAGTAATCCATGATTCCTTCAATCCGGGTCCCGTTATCCCAGGGGAAGGTCAGGTAATTGGTGTCTTTCTGGAAATAATATTCAACATGGCAATTGGCGCAAACAACAGTACGCATCTCCTGCCGGGTGAATTTTGTCCAATCCAATCCCTGCTCTGCCAGTGCCTCCTCCAGGGCAGGGTTGGTAACAACCAGCCGCATGGTATTGGCTTCGTGGCAATTGGCGCAGCCGATCGGTTCCGTCACCCGGGCAGTCAACTCGGTAAATTTCATTGCATCATACGTTGCCATTCCCATCTCCGCCCACAGGCTGGGATTGCTGGAGGATTTGCAGGAATAGCAGGTACCGGGTGTGGCATCCGATAGACGGGGAGTGTTTCGCACGTCCGTCAGCGAGTTCATATGCCCGCGGTCTTCGGAGTACCCTTTGCTAAAGGAATAACCGGCAAATAATGTTCGCAGGCGGGGGTCCACATCCAGCTTTTCCACCGGTTCTGAACCGCCAAACGTTGTCCGCATTTGATTGGTTTCGGTCAGCAGCAACGTGGTGTACTGATTTGGGAAGTTCAATCCCCACTTGGATGAATCCGGTTCCATGGCTGCAATTTCCACCAGGGGCTGAACTCCCCTCTTTTCAATGGGCTGGTTCTTCATGAAGATGAGAATTCCAATGATGGCAGCTGCGAGGACGACGATAATGACGGTTAAAATGATGGGGACCAGCTTTGGATTCTTCATTTTTTCTCCTCAAGTAATATGGATGGTCCATACATTCCTTTATCTTGATATGGAAGAATGGAAATCCCGCGAGCGCCATGAGCAACATCGCGGTGACAATCAAAGCAATGGCGTTCTGCATCCGGCAGCCCATCAGCAATCATGGACACTGTTTCCGCGTGGCAGCGAAGGCAATTCTCTTGGATGATTTCCTGTGTATGGGGTTTCGCGCGCAGGGGTTCGGGGATATTTCCGAGCGTAAAGTGAAATACGTGGTTGGCGCCGGATACCATTTTTGTCCAGTATTTCGGGATGAATGCGTGCGGTGTATGGCAGTCATTGCATACGGCAACCCTTTGATGGCTGGAGTGATACCAGCCCTCATAGACTGCATCCATGACATGGCAGTTGTTACAGGTCGTTGGGTCATTTCCAAGGTAGGTTGTAAATTCCGTGGCATATAACCCAACAGCCAGAACCGCAACCAGCGCAATGAGTCCAACGATCAGGGGAAGTTTCATAAAATCCTCTTAGAGTGTGCAATGCATGGGGTGGACAATCTGTGGGTGGTATCCTGGCAAATTCCCAAGGAAATAATCACACCCTATGGATGATGTTCAATTACCAGCGGGATAAGACTTTAAAAATTATAGCAAAGAATATCCACGCAATGCAATGATTTTTGTCATGATTTTTCCGCCCAACAAAATACCCCCTTAAAAATATCCTGCAAGGGGGCGTCAGTCAAATGTTTGGAGTTATTGTAATTCCTGCCCGTTCTGGTGTTGCCAGAGCTTAAAGTCCCGCAGAATGGAGTCGCCGATAAACTCCCTCAATATGGAATTGTCCGGCACTAACTGCGGATCCAATGGTTGGAACCACTGGAGAAAGCTCAACAACCGCTTGGCTTCCACATACTCACGCGTTCCATGCGGAACCTGTCGCAGCAAAGGCTCTACCAGGGGACCCAGGAGGGAAAGCTCAAACACCAGTGCTGAGTTAAACATGGCGTCAGCATTTTCCTGGTAGGGGAAGATATGCCTTTTTTCACCCCGCCGCACCATTTCCCACCGCTCAATGGTTTGCTGGGCGGAATAACCTCGTTCGCGGGCATCCCGTAGTGTTCGGCGAATCAGCCGGGAATCTGTTGTGGAAATCCTGTTGTAGCGATCCAGATTGAGCTGAGTCAGGCAGGATACATAAATTCGGAAGGTTTGATCCGGGGAAATTGAACCGAGCAGTTCCGGGTTCAACCCATGAATTCCCTCCAGGATAATCAACTGTCCGGGGACGAGATCCATCACCTCACCAGGTTCGCTCATCCCGGTTTTAAAGTTGTAATGCAGCAATTGGACTTCCTCCCCTGCCAACAGCCGCTTAAGGTGATCCTGCATGACAACTGTATTCAGCGCCCCCATGGATTCATAATCGCGTTTTCCATCCTCATCCAGCGGAGTTTTATCCCTGTCCACAAAATAATTATCCATTTCCAAAGCAAATGGCGAAAGCCCTTGCGCCAGGAGTTGAACAGCCAGCCGCTTGGAAAAGGTCGTTTTCCCCGAGGATGAAGGCCCGGCAATCAATACAATCCGAGCCTGGTCCGCCCGCTTGACAATTTGCTCTGCAATTTCAGCAATCTGTTGTTCGTGCAAGGCTTCGGAGATTAAAATGACTTCCTTTGCCCGCCCGGCTTCAATGGCTGCATTCAATGCACCCACACTTTCAATTCCAAGCCGGGTCAGCCATTGTTCATATTGCCGGAAGGCAGTCAGGAGCTTGGGATATGCCGGCATGGGCAAAAGCAAATCCGGAGAATGCCGGCGCGGGTATTGCAGAACAAACCCCTCCTGCAAGGGTCTCAGTGCGAACCATTTTAAAAACCCGGTGGAAGGGACCATGTACCCGTGATGGTAATCCTGGTGATCTTTCAGGCGGTATAAAACCAGCATGTCGCGGCGGCGATATTTTAACAACTGCACCTTATCGG
>JAGVUS010000137.1 GCA_019136175.1 Chloroflexota bacterium
GGCTGGGCAATGACACCCGCCCTGCAAACGCTTTGGACTCTGCTTCTTGGAGGATAGACCATGACAGTACAGGTTACCATCATCGGTTTGAGACAAATCGGCACCTCAATCGGCTTGGCACTTGGCGAATATAAAGACCAGATTGTCCGCACCGGCACGGATGCTGACCCCGCCAGGGTTCAGCAGGCTCAAAAACAGGGAGCGCTCGACAAAATCAGTTATCGCCTGGCAGACGCTGTCCGGGACGCCGATGTTGTCCTGCTTGCCGTTCCCATCGAAGAGGTGAAGGAAACACTCAAAATGATTGCCCCGGAACTTCGGGCAGGAGCAGTCATTCTGGATACCTCACCATTGAAGGTGGCAGTATTTGAGTGGGTCAAGGACATCCTCCCGGAAGACCGGTACTTTATCAGCTTCCTGCCAACCCTCAACCCGGTTTATCTCCATGAAGTTGAAGCAGAACGCGGCGAGGCACATCTTGACCTGTTCAAAAACGGATTGGTCGTGATTGCCTGTCCACCTGGAACCCATGCGGACGCTGTCCGGCTGGCGGATGATTTAACAGGCTTGATTGGAGCCCGTCCATTTTATGCAGACCCTTATGAATCCGATGGGCTGGTTGCTGCAGTTGATCTTCTGCCACAATTGACCTCGTCTGCCCTCCTGACAGCAATTTCTTCGCAACCCGGCTGGCAGGAAGCGCGGAAACTTGGCGGCAAAGCCTTCATGGCTGGCACAAGTGCCATGGAAATGGCGCAGGGCGACAACCCGGAAACAGTGTTTTTCCTCAACCGGGAGAACACCATCCGGGTATTGGATAATCTGATCCACGCCCTGGGTTCAATCCGGGATACCCTGGTGGACAATGATTCGGAGACGCTGCATTCCCTGCTGTTGAAGATGCGGGATATCCGTCATGATTGGTGGACATTGCGCCAGCAGGGGAACTGGGAACGAAAAACCGAACAAACGGAGATCCCCTCCGCGGCAGAGAGATTGGGACGGCTGATCGGGTTGCGACCTCGAAAAGGAAAGAAGTAAACAGAAGGGACTTCAGGTGCCCTATTTTTGCTATATTGTTGAATGTGCAGACGGTTCGTTCTATACGGGATGGACAACCGATCCAGCGCGGCGGGAGCGCCAGCATAACCGCGGCACCGGCGCAGCCTACACCCGTATGCACCGTCCTGTGCGACTGGTGTACGTGGAATCTCAGCCGGACCTGTCATCAGCAATGCGCCGGGAAAGAGCAATTAAACGAATGCCCCACGCCCGTAAACAAGCCCTGATCGAGAGACTTTGCCATGATGCTGAAAGCCCTGAGAACCGCACTTCCTGATGCAGAATACATGGCAATTGCCCCAGGCAGAGTCAATCTGCTTGGAGAACATGTCGATTACAATGGGGGAGCTGTCCTGCCGGCTGCCATTCACCGCACCATCAAAGTAACTGCCAAACCCAACAGCAACCGCCTGGTTGAATTGCATGCCGTGGATCTGGACGAATCCACAATATTTTCTCTGGATCAATTGGCTTTAAAACAAGACATCCATGACATGCCAATGCCTGGCTGGGCGCAGTACCCGGCAGGGGTGGCGCATGTGCTCCAATCACATGGTTACCCGGTAACCCCCATCCGGGCTGCATTCACATCCAACATCCCCATGGGATCGGGCTTGAGTTCATCAGCAGCCCTTGAAGTGGCTTTTGGTGCGCTCTGGCAGGAAATAGGTGGCTGGTCTCTCAGCAGGCTGATGCTTGCCCGCCTGTGCCAGGAAGCTGAAAACCTGTACGTGGGCGTCAATTGCGGACTGATGGACCAGTTTGCATCTGCCAATGGAGTGGAAGGGCATGCGTTGTATTTCAACACCCACACCCTGGATTATCATCTGGTGCCCATCCCGGATGATTACTGGATTGTGATTGCCGATTCCAACGTCCGGCGTAAACTGACTCATTCCGGTTACAATGACCGGCGGGCAGCCTGTGAAGAAGCACTTGCCATCCTTCAGAAAGATCTGCCACAAATCCGAACGCTTGCGGATGTGCCCCCGGATGTTTTTGATCAACTGGCAGGCAATCTCCCCCCAATCGTGGAAAAACGCGCCCGCCACGTGGTGGAGGAGTGTGACCGGGTGAACCGGGCTGTGATTTTATTGGAAGCCGGGGATGTCCGGGCATTTGGCAGCCTGATGTTTGAAACCCACCGTTCCCTGCGGGATTTGTACGAAGTCAGCATCCCGGAACTGGATAGATTGGTGGAACTGGCAGCATCCCTGCCCGGCTGCATCGGTGCAAGGCTGACTGGTGCAGGATTTGGCGGCTGTACCGTGAACCTTGTGGAAGCATCCGCCACGGAAGAATTTATCACCCGGTTAAAATTGGGATACTCCATGGCTACTGACAGGACGGCAGATGTATTCGCCTGCCGTGTAAGCCGGGGAGTGGACGCTTATCCCTGGAATTGGAATACCGCCAGGATGGAAGTGGAAGAATCCGGATAAATTGCCTGGCTGAAATCAATCCGTGAAGATGGGCAGATGACCTAGCGAGATAATATCCGCCCACTTGGCGCGTTCACCCTCGGTTAAAATCGCCGCTTCGGCAACCACCCGGGCACCTGCCTTGCCCATCACCAACCGCATCCCCTGCAACGTGGACCCGGTGGAGATAACATCATCCAGGATGATGACCCGCTTGCCCTGCACAAATTCGCGGTCCTTTTCATCCAGATAGATTGTCTGGGGCTGTCCAGTTGTGATGGATAAGGTTTCCACCTGTAATGCCTGTCCCATGTAGGGCTTGTAGGATTTTCGCAAGATGACATACGGTTTGCCTGTTTCCACCGAAAGGGCGTGGGCAATCGGGATGCTCTTGGCTTCCGCCGTCACCAGCAAGTCATAATCCACTGTTTCCAGCTTTGCCGCAAGCGCCCTGGCACAGGCTTGCACCAGTTCCGTATCCCCCAGGATATTTAAGATGGCGATTCGAAGCCCAGGCTTGATCTCAAACAAGCGCAGATTCCGCTGCACACCGGCGATTTCAATTGAATAATACTGATGGGTATTCTCCATGGACTGCTCCAGAATGCAAAATCGATTTTTCCAGAAATGAGTTTATCATAGAATTTCTTTCCCCATCCCTATTGACAGAACAAAAATAAGAAATATAATAGTGTATAAATAACACTAACAAGGAGCTATCATGAGCCTCTTCGATTGCCGCCGTTTAACCAATGAGACATTTAAACTGGACGTGGAGCGGATGCGCCGCGGCTGGTACACCGATAAATATTTCACCAATATCGCCATCATGCTCCAGGTACTGGCGAACCAGGAGATGACCTTTTCCAGTCATTCCGGGCGCCTGCCCCCCCACCTGGCAGGAGCAGACATTCATCCAGGTGACCTGGAAGTGGAAATGCAATGGTTCACCCGCCGACCTGGTAAAACCATTGTTGTAGGTGTGGACAAAGCCCTGACAATGCTCCAGCATTGTACCGGATATATTAACGACGAGACCTTTATCAATACATCCGACAGGCTCCAGGTCTGGGCAGTCCAGGATGGCTGCACAGTGGAATATGATGGCAACCCGGCAAACATCCAGCCTGTCCTCAAGGTACGCGGGCGGTATCGTGACTTTGCCATTTTGGAAACACCCACCCTGGGAATTCTCACCCGTGCCAGTCGCGTGGCTACCAATGTGTACCAGACCCTGATTGCCACCCACGGAAAACCGGTTTTGTTTTTCCCGGCTCGTTTTGATCTCCACGAGGTGCAGGCAGCAGATGGATATGCCTACCAGATCGCTGTTCAACGGTATAACATGGATTACGCTCGGACACTAGGACCTTTTGTGTCAACCGATGCACAGGGTGATTGGTGGGGTGGTTATGGCGGCGGGACCGTGGCACACGCTGCCATCGCCTGCTTCCTGGGAGATACCGCCGAAGCAATGCTGGCATTCGCCCGGGTACTCCCCAAGGAAATCTCCCGAATTGCACTGGTGGATTTCAACAATGATTGCGTCCAAGACTCATTGTTGGTCTGCAAGGCAATGTTTAATCAATGGCGCACCCTGCAAGAGATGGGGCAATCGGAAGAAGCGGATCGGTACCGGTTGTATGGAGTCCGCCTCGATACCTCCGGATCCTTGCGTGATGTCTCCGTTCCTCCATTGGGCGATCCTGCCTTGGACTTGGGTGTTAACCCAAGGCTTGTTTTCACAGTCCGCCAGGCACTGGACCACGCCTGGGAATCATGGGATTTACCCATGGAATGGCAGGAGGCTGCCCAATCCTATTGCCAGGGAGTGAAAATTGTTGTCTCCGGCGGTTTCAGCCCAGAAAAAATCACCCGGTTTGAAAAATTGAATGTTCCGGTGGACATCTATGCGGTTGGTTCATCCCTGTTTTCCAACAATGGCGCAACTGTTACAGATTACACCGCAGATGTCGTCCGCGTGAAAGTCCAGGACCAATGGCTGGATATGGCAAAAGTGGGTCGCCAGGCTTGCGACAATCCCGATCTGGAGCGCGTCTGGTAATCAGGAAATGGGGTTGGCAAGTACCAACGCCACCCAATCCCCCATGCTGACCTGCTCCATGAAAACCAGGCCCTGAGCCAGCCCGGCGTCAATTACTGCCGGTGCCTGCTCCAGCAGGATTCCGGACAGGATCAGCAATCCACCTGGCTGAACCAGTTCCGCCAGCCCGGCATCAAACAAACGGATGATTACTGGAGCAAGAATGTTCGCCAGCACCACCGGTGCCTGGCGCATGGTGAATTGCCCCCGAAGAATTTCCGCAACGGAGCCAAGTCCGATTTCCATTTGATCCAGTACCCCATTTGCAGAAGCATTTTCCTGTGTGGATCGCACGGACGCCGGGTCAATATCCACAGCCAGTGCCAATCGTGCTCCCAAAAGCAAGGCAGCAATGGATAAAATGCCCGAGCCGCAGCCCACATCGATAATCCGCTGGTGTGGTTTTACAAACTTTTCAACCATTGCCAGGCAAAGCTGGGTGGTTGGATGCGTTCCGGTTCCAAATGCCATGCTGGGGTCAATTTTTACAGCAATCCGGTCTGATGAATCCATCGTCAACCAAATCGGGAGAATCATCAATCGTTCACCAATCGGGATGGGGCGGTAATGCTCTTTCCAGGCGGTCATCCAATCCTGGTCTTCAATGGGTCGATATTCCGGTTTTGGCAGGGGTTGAATCTGACCAAGATGCCAGAGAGCTTCCTCCAGTTTTTGCCGGGTCTCCTCCACATTTTCATCAATAACGATATATCCATACACCCGAACCGGACCAAACGGAGTTCCCTCATCCTCCGCATCGTTAAACTTGACCTCGCGGGTCATCACAACACCCTGGGATACATACCTGTCCAGAACTTCGGCAACAGCTTCTGCCAGCTCATCATTTACCAGAAGTGAAACTTCCAACCAGCGCGCCTCAGCCACCAAAAACCTCCTTGATTAAATCCAAAAAACTGCGTTCCTGGGGACGTACTTCACTTCCCAGGGTGACCGCCAATTGTTCCAGAAGTTTTCTTTGCTCGGCATTCAGGTTGGTTGGAATTTCAACATTCACAATAACAATCTGATCTCCCTTGCCGTTCCCCCGAACCCGCGGCGCGCCTTTGTTTTTCAACGTAAATGTCTTTCCCGGCTGCGTACCGGCAGGGATGTGAAGCTTGGTTTCACCCTCCACGGTTGGAACCATGATATCCGCACCCAGGGCTGCCTGTGCAATATTAATCGTTAAGTCCAGGAGAATATCATCCTGCCGCCGGTGGAAGAACTTGTGTGCCTGCACCTGAATCTCCAGGTAGAGATTCCCGTTGGGACCGCCATTGGTTCCAGCCATCCCCTCACCGGCAAGGCGGATGCGGATGCCTTGATCCACGCCCCCCGGAATGGGGACCATTCGTTTAACTGTCCGCTGCTCCAACCCGCGCCCCCGGCAGGTTTTACATACAGTTGTAATGACCTCGCCCCGTCCGTTGCACGCGGGGCAGGGTGTCACCTGCACCATGGAACCAAGGAAGGTCTGGCGCACCTGGCGGACTTCCCCCCGCCCACCGCAGGTGGCACAGCGGGTTGGTGATGTACCCGGTTCTGCACCACTGCCGCGACAGGAATGGCATACCTCATCCCGAGTGAATGAAATTTCCTTTTCCACCCCAAAAATTGATTCTTCAAAGGTCAGCGTTACTGGGATATTCAGATCCGCACCCTTGCGGGGCATATTCCGCCGTGCCCCTTGGGACACACCAGCAAATCCAAAAAATTCCGAAAAAAGGTCAGCAAAATCAACCGTGAAATCAGGCATCCCGTTCATGTCGCCCAACCCGGCGCGCCCCAAGCGGTCATACGTCGCCCGTTTCTCCGGGTCAGACAGCACACCGTACGCTTCGTTGACTTCCTTGAACTTATCTTCCGCCTGAGGGTCCTGGCTTACATCAGGATGATACTGCCGGGCAAGCTGCCGGAATGCAGTTTTAATTTCTTCCTGCGAGGCGGTGCGCGGAACACCCAGGATTTCGTAATAATCACGCTGCGTCATTCGGTCCCTCAAACAAAAAGATGGGGCGGGGTTTCTGCACCCCGCCCCTGATTGTACTTCATTTTCCTAGAGATTGCGGAATTCACCATCCACGACATCGTCACCGGAGGGGGCATCACCAGGTCCACTCTCTGGCGGATTTGGTTGTTCGCCCTGGGGAGCAGCCTGCTGGTACATGGCAGCCCCAATCTTTTGAATGATTTGTCCAAGATTATCCGATGCCTGGCGAATGGCTTCCACGTTGTCCCCGTTCATGGCGGATCTCAGGGTTTGAACTCCCGCTTCCGCTTCCTGGCGGGCTTCAGCACTGATCTTGTCACCACCATCCCGCAGAGTCTTCTCCACAGTGTAGATGACCGTATCCGCCTGGTTGCGCACTTCCACAAGCTCCTTGCGGTGCTTATCCTCATCAGCATGGTTTTCGGCTTCCCGGCGCATCCGTTCAATTTCCGCCTCGCTTAAACCCGAGGATGCGGTGATGGTGATGTGCTGGCTCCGACCTGTGGCTTTATCCTGTGCAGTCACCTTGAGGATGCCGTTGGCATCAATATCAAAGGTAACTTCCACCTGGGGGATGCCGCGTGGCGCCGGGGGAATTCCATCGAGATTAAACTTCCCTAGCGACTTGTTATCCGCTGCCATGGGGCGTTCCCCCTGCAATACATGGATTTCCACCGAAGTCTGTCCATCCGAGGCAGTGGAGAACACCTGGCTCTTCCGGGTGGGAATGGTGGTATTGCGTTCAATGATTGGGGTGGCAACGCCGCCCAGTGTTTCCACCGAAAGCGTCAGCGGGGTCACATCCAGAAGCAGGATATCTTTGACATCACCGCCAAGAACAGCACCCTGGATTGCTGCACCAATTGCAACAACCTCATCCGGATTGACGCCTTTGTGAGGATCCCTTCCAAATTCACGCCGCACTGCTTCCTGCACTGCAGGCATACGGATCATGCCGCCGACCAGGACAACCTCATTTACATCCGAGGGCTTCAATCCCGCATCCGATAGCGCCCGGCGCACTGGTCCGAGTGACTTTTCCACCAGGTCACCCGTCAACTGCTCCAGCTTGGCGCGGGATAAAGTCAACACAAGGTGCTTGGGTCCACTGGCATCAGCCGTCAGGTAGGGCAGATTGATTTCGGTCTGCATGACCGAGGAAAGCTCAATTTTCGCTTTCTCGGATGCCTCGCGCAGTCGTTGGAGCGCCTGTCGATCCTGCCGCAAATCAATTCCATTCTGCTTTTTGAATTCCTCAATCAGGTAATCCATGATGCGCAGATCAAAGTCATCACCACCCAGGAAGGTATCTCCGGAAGTGGACTTCACCTGGAAGACGCCCTCGCCCACATCCAGGATGGAAATATCAAATGTACCACCGCCAAGATCATAGACGGCAATAATTTCATTCTTCTTTTTATCCAGTCCATACGCCAGGGACGAAGCCGTTGGTTCGTTAATGATACGCAAAACTTCAAGCCCGGCAATTTTCCCGGCATCCTTGGTGGCATTGCGCTGGGCGTCGTTAAAGTAAGCCGGAACGGTAATCACCGCCTGGGTGACTGGTTCACCCAGATATGCCTCCGCGTCAGCTTTCAGTTTGGCAAGAATCATGGCGGAAATTTCCGGAGGGGAATATTCCTTGCCATCCAGAACAACGCGCACGTCTCCGTTGGGTGCCTTGGTTACTTTATAAGGCACACGCCCGATGGTGCGTTGAACTTCCGGATCGTCATATTTACGCCCCATGAAGCGCTTGATGGAAAAGATGGTGTTTTCCGGGTTGACAATGGATTGGTTGCGGGCAGGTCGCCCCACCAACCGCTCATGGTTCTTATTGACTGCCACAACAGAAGGGACCAGGCGTTCCCCTTCCGCGGAAGGGATTACCGTGGGTTCTCCACCCATCATGACCGCCACAACAGAATTGGTTGTACCTAAATCAATACCTACAATTTTTCCCATGAATTACCTCCTAACGAGCTACTCGAACAAGTGCCGGGCGGATGACCCGGTCTCCAATCATATATCCCTGTCGCAAAACCGCAATGATAGCGCCGCTTTCGTGATCAGGGCTGTCTTCATGTGTTAC
>JAGVUS010000419.1 GCA_019136175.1 Chloroflexota bacterium
GGAACCATGCAGGATTGGGCGGAGATGGCAATATGAAAATCATCATCGCCAATGGACCCGGACAGCTAAACAACGGAATGGAGGTGATCTTATTCCCCTCTCGCTGCGACTCGGCAGTGCATTCCAAGCCATTTGCCTACTATCCCTACGAACTGGCGTACTTATCCGCCCTATTGAAAAGGGAGATGCCCGAAGCGGAAGTCAAACTGATTGACGGCAACTATCCCGCCTGGACGCCGCGCCAATACGCCTATGAGATCGGGGTGCATAAACCCGATGTACTCATCACCGAGTGCAGCGCGCTGACCTACGAAACCATGACCGGTATCATGCAGATGGTCGGGGCAAAAATAAATATCCTGACTGGTCCCTACGGCATGTGGAAGCCGGAAGAAGCCGCACGTGATGGCTGGACGCACGTCATCAAGGGGGAATACGAAGCCAAAGTACTGGCAATCCTCCAGGGCAAGCCGGAACCACAGGGCTTTATTGACCTGGACTGGTTGCCATTCCCGGAGGACCAGGACATTTCCCGGATCGCATACAGCGAAGCAAGCGACCCGATGCCGGGGATGATCCAGGTGTACCCGACACGCGGCTGCCCGATGTCCTGCACCTTCTGTGTAGCCCCGATGTATTATGGCGGACATGGAAATCACCGGGGCAGCCACCGCACCCGCGACATTGAAAACGTATGCGCCGAGATTGAATACCTGGCGCACAAATACCCTACCATGAACGGCTGCTTTTTCAACGAAGAAAACCACAACGCAAACACCGACTGGCTGGCGGCATTTGCCGAAGCCTTGATCGCAAAAGGATTGAACCGCTTTATTTATGACGCCATGTGCGGCTACTGGACATTTACCGAAGAACTGGTCAATTTACTGGCACGCGCCGGGTATAAGCAGCTGCGCATCGGGATTGAAAGCACCAGCGACAAAGTTGGCAAGCGCATCCTAAAAAACGTGCGGGTGGAGAAAGTGGAGCAGTTTATGCGCTGGTGCAAGGCAGCCAATATCCGGGTATATGGCACGTTTATGATTGGCGCGCCGGGGGCTACCGAAGAAACAGACCGGGAAACGCTGCGAATGCTGGAATATTGGCGACTGAAGGGATTAATCAACTGCTGCCAGATCAGCACCGCCACACCGCAACCAGGCACACCATTCCACCGTGAAGCGATTGAAAACGGCTGGCTGGTATCGGGCGACATCAACCGCTACGACTTTTGCACCCCGAACCTATCCTACCCGGACTACCCGGCAGACAAAATCAGACTTGTGCGAGGTGGGCGATGACATTCTTATCCGTCTACACCCCCACCTACAAACGCCCGCAGGCACTGGCACGCTGCAAGGCAAGCGTGGAAGCACAAACCATCCCCACCGAACACATCATCATTGTGGATGAAATCGGCATCGGAATTGATGGAATGTACGGAGCCATCCAGGACCACGCCGGGAAGGTCAACGGCGAGTATGTCCTCGTGTTGAGCGATGACAATTACATCATCCACCCCGACTTTGCAGAAAGGTTGCAGGCGGTATCCCTCGAAGCTATGCGCCCGGACGTGATCGTATTCAAGAATGACATCGCCGGGCTGTGCATCCAGCCGGTGGAATGGGGGCGGGTGGTTTATGGCAACATTGATCTGTCCTGTTTTGCCGTCAAGCGGCGCATCTGGCAACGCCATTCGGACGCCTGGGGCAAGAACTACGCCGGGGACTTTTACTTCATCCACCCCGTATCAGTCAGGGGGCGGCGGAATGAATAACTACATCGACCCTCCCAACAAGCTATTGAAGCACACAGACCGGGTAGCAGACATCATGAATGAAACACCCGTCATTCCCATCAACGTGGAAATTGATCTGACAAACCGCTGCAACCTGGGCTGCCAGGGCTGCCACATGGCGTACCTGCACAGCCGGGGGGTACACGCCAAAAGACGCACCCACGAAACCGGGGACATCATGGACACCGAACTGGCGATCTCGATTGTCAGACAATTGGCAGCGGTGGGTGTGCGCTCCATCACCTGGACGGGCGGCGGGGAGCCAACCTTGCACCCGGACATGGCTGAAATTATCCGTTATACCCTCATTCCCCAGGGCATGTACACCAACGGCACGTTGATCACCCCCGAACTGGCAAGCCTGCTAAAAATTCACATGGAATGGGTGTATGTGTCCCTTGACCGGCATGATCGGGCAGGGTACATGAAATACAAAGTGGCGGACAAATTCAACGCCGCATGCACCGGCATTCGCAACCTGATCAAAACGCAGGGCGGGGCTACGATTGGCGTGGGATTCCTCCTATCGCGGGCGAATTGGGGGGACGGCTGGGACATGATTCACCTGGCGGAAGACCTGGGCGTGGATTATGTCCAGTTTCGACCCGAAGTCGAATATGACCCGGCGCACCCGGACAGGGCAATTCACGACAACACCTGGCTGAAGCCCTGCATACAGTGGCTGGATGGCATCAAAGACCGGCGCGGCGTCCAGGTGGACACCAGCCGTTTTGAAATGTATCGAAATTGGGGCGGGCATCCCTACCGCACCTGCTACTGGTCGCAATTGCAGACCGTCATCACACCCGATGGACGGGTGTGGGTGTGCTGCAACCGACGCGGGTACAAAGACTCGGCATGGGGTGACCTGAAACTGGAATCATTCGCCGACATTGTAGACCGCATCCGCGCCTGGAAAGTGGACAACCAGTGCCGGGTGATGTGCAGAGGGCATATCCCGAATTTGACCCTCAATAAAATCATGGAGCCGCGCGGCGGTCATGACGATTTTGTGTAAGGAGCAACTATGACAACTGGAATTATCAGTGACGCGCTTGAAAACGCCTGGCTGAACCATGTATTGAGGAACACCGCCCCTGGCACGGCGGTCTATGCAGCCCTGTTCACCAGCAACCCGGCGGACGACTTTTCCGGCACGGAATGCACGGGTGACGGGTATGCCCGCGTCCAATTACAGGGAACGGCGGAATGGAACGCCCCCGGCACCACCCGCGTGACGGCAAACACCAACGCCGTGACCTTCCCGACAGCCACAGGCGACTGGGGAACCATCACCCACCTTGCCATCTGTCACGGCGCAACCAGCGGAACACTGCTGTATTACTGCGAACTGACCGCCTCGAAAATAATTGGCAGCGGGGACACGTTCAGCATTGCCGCCGGGGAGATTGACATCTCCATCGGCGGGGCGTGCGGCAACTACCTGGCGGGCAAACTGATTGACCACACCCTGCGCAACACCGCCTACACCACGCCAGGGACGGCAATTTATGTATCCCTCCACCAGGCAGACCCAACCAGTGCCGGAGACGGCACCGAGTGCAGCGGCACCGGGTATGAACGGGAACAATGTACCGGCTGGGACGCAGCATCGGGCGGGGCAACCCAAAACACCGGCGCGATTGACTTCGGCACGTGTATCGCCACATGGGGAACGGTGGTCGGTGTTGGTGTTTGGGATGCCCTATCTGCCGGCAACTACCTCATGGGAGGCACCGTATCCGCCAACAAAGTCACGGCGGCGGGCGACACCTTCCAGATCGCAGCCGGAGCATTGGACGTAACCCTGGGATAAACAATGGCAATCAGCAACCCCACCCTGCTGGATACCAAAACGCTGATGAAGGCGGACCAGCTAAACAGCGCGTCCATCTCACCATCTGCCAATGCACTGTTAATCATCGTGCATTGTGTTTTGGCATCCTCGGGGAGCGGGTGGACCGATGCGGTCTCTGACAGTTTCGGGGCAAACCTGGGGGACTGGTCGAGCGTGGGTGTGGAGATTGACGGGGCTGCCACTGTCCATATGTGGATCCACTATGCCCAGTGCGGCGCCACGCCGGGCAGCGGGACAGTATCGGTTGATCCGTCCGACGG
>JAGVUS010000430.1 GCA_019136175.1 Chloroflexota bacterium
CGCTGTAACGGGCTTACCCGTGCTGTTCTACTTGCCCTGACGGGCTTTCTTCAGCAATTCTGCCAAACGACTTCAATCCCGGGGTTACTGTGGAAGCTCGCAGCCATGGCTTCCTTCTCTTTCAGCGGACCGAGGACCTACTCCTCCTGGCGGGTGCTTGATTGAATTGTTGGCTTATTATACGTCCGGCGGCGCACCGTTGTCAATCCCCCGAATTTCGTGCACCTGATAGCATTTGAGACAGATTTTGGTTACAATGAGTATGATCGACTCATCCAGGCAGCACAGGAGGTTCCCATGTTATTTACCGTCCGGCACATCCTGCAAATTAAAGGATCCGATATCTGGTCCATCTCCCCAAAAGCAACCGTGTACGATGCCCTGCGGATGATGTCCGACAAGGACATCGGCGCGCTGCTGGTGATGGAAGAGGATACCCTGGTTGGCATCCTCTCGGAAAGGGATTATGCCCGCAAGATCATCCTGCATGGAAAATCCTCGCGGGAGACCACAGTGCGGGAGATCATGTCGCCCGTTGAATTCACCATTCACCCCGAACAGACCATTGACGAATGCATGGACCTGATGACCCGCAAGCGGCTGCGCTACCTGCCCGTGATGGAGGGAGACCGCCTGCTGGGTGTCATCTCGATTGGGGACGTGGTGTACGGCATCATCACCAAGCAGCGGCGCACCATCCGGGAATATGAAAGCAGCAAACCGGGGGACCGCGAAGGCTGATCCTTCAAACCCGTACATGTTGAAATCCCGCTATCGCCGCATCCTCTGGTTCTTTGCGCGCGTCCTGGTCAACCTGCTGTTCTGGGATGTAATCCTGTCATCCATTGGCTTGCGCCAAATTTCCCACCGCACGCGCGCCAGGCGCCTGCAGAAAATTGCAGCATCCTTTCGCACGCTTGCCATTGAAATGAGCGGGGTGATGATCAAGGTCGGGCAGTTCCTCTCCGCCCGGCTGGATGTGCTGCCGCGCGAAATTATTGATGAACTGGCGGGCTTGCAGGACGAAGTCCGCCCGGAACCAGTCGAGTCGATCCGCGCGGTGGTGGAAGCGGAATTCCACTGCCCGCTGGAGGAATTGTTCACCGATTTCAATCCCCAACCCATGGCAGCCGCTTCGATCGGGCAGGTGCATACCGCGCGGCTGCAGCAGCCCGATGGCACCTTCCGGGAAGTGGTGGTCAAGGTGCAGCGTCCCAACATCCCGCAGGTGGTGGAAACCGACCTGGCGGCACTGCGGGTGGTGGCACGCTGGGTGCATCACTACAAGCCCATCCGGCGGCACGTCAACGTCCCGCTCCTGGTCGAGGAATTCAGCCGCACGCTGCTGGAGGAGATTGATTACATCCACGAAGGGCGGAATGCCGAGCAATTTGCCAAAAATTTTCAGGACCGCCCCGAAGTGCAGGTCCCAGCGGTGTACTGGACGCATACCACCCTGCGGGTCCTCACGCTAGAAAACGTGCTTGCCATCAAAATTACCGACAATGCCGCCCTGGATGCTGCTGGTGTGGACCGCGCTGCGGTGGCGGATACGCTGATCGACATTTACCTCCAACAAATTTTTGAGGATTATTTCTTCCACGCTGACCCGCACCCGGGCAACCTGTTCATCCTGCCCACCGCCCCGCCCGACCCCGCCACCGGCAGGGCGCCCTGGCGGGTGGTGTTTGTGGATTTTGGCATGACCGGCACCCTGCCGCCCAACCTGCAAGCACGCAGGATACCCACCGCCTGATCCAGGCTTACCAGACGATGGAGCTGCTGCTGCCCAATGCCGACCTGCCCCTGCTGGAAAAAGCCACCAACAAGGTGTTCCAGCGGTTTTGGGGCAAGTCCACCGCCGAGATGATGAACATGAAACATGCCGAGGCAGTGGAGTTCGTGCAGGAATTCAGCGACCTGGTGTTCGACATGCCCTTCCAGGCGCCGGAGAACATGGTTTTACTGGCGCGCTGCCTGGGAATCCTCTCCGGCATCTGCTCCGGGCTGAACCCG
>JAGVUS010000210.1 GCA_019136175.1 Chloroflexota bacterium
TACCCCGCCCATGAATAAGAAATTGATTGCCCTGGTTGTGATTACCTTGCTCGGCGGCATCTTGCTTTCGGGATGCAAACTGTCAGCGTCCACGCCGCCTGCCGCCACACCCACTGTGGAACTTGCCTTCCCCACCAATCCCGTTCAAAATACGCCGGTTGTACAGGCAAATACGCCTGTCCCGCCCGTTGTTGCCACTCCTACGGTGGTGGTGGTGATTAATACACCCCCTGCACCCGTTCCCACGCTGGGTGTATTCCCCACCCCGGTGCGTCCCACCTCCTACACGGTGCAGGCATATGAAAGCTATTACTGCATTGCCCGTCGATTTAATCTAGATCCGGCAGGCTTGATGACAGCCAATGGCAGCGTTGAACTGCATCCCGGCACCGTGCTGAAGGTTCCCTCAACCGGAACCTGGCCTGGTGGAGACCGCGCCCTCAAAGCCCATCTACACCGTCAAGTCCGGAGACACCATTCACCGGATTGCCTGCGAAGTATTTGGCGATGTGGATCCAATGAATATTGCACTTGCCAATAACCTTGCGGCTCCCGACTATAAACTGACTGTTGGGCAGGTCTTGCAGATTCCGTAAAGGATCATGCAGCCGCACTGAACCATACATTTCCGGGTCGAGGTTTTTACCAGGATAACAGGATTCTCCTGGTCTAAACCTCGACTCTTTTTGTTTGCATCCAGGAGGTCGGATGACGGAAACCAAGCCGGGATTTCAAATCCTCTCAAGGCAGAACACCTATCACGGGCGGGCATTTGATGTTGCCCGGCTGGGTATCCAGACCCCGGATGGCATCGAGCGGCAGTATGACCTTGTGGATCACCGCGATTCCATTTCCATCCTGCCGGTGGATGAAATGGGGCAGATCTGGTTTGTCCGGCAGTGGCGCCTGGGCGTGCAGGGGGATTTGCTGGAACTCCCGGCGGGCGTTCTGGAACCGGGCGAGGAACCACAGGCTGCCGCGGAACGTGAAATCCGGGAGGAGATTGGGATGGCGGCGCGTTCCATTCACGCCCTGGGGGGATTCTACCTGGCTCCCGGGTATTGCAATGAATACATGACGGTTTTCCTCGCGCGGGATTTATATCCCGATCCCTTGCAAATGGACCAGGATGAATATATTACAACAATAAAAATCCCGGTGCTTGAAGCGTTTGCAATGGTGGAACGCGGGGAATTGGTGGACAGTAAAACGCTTGCTGCCCTGCTGTTGGCGCGTTCGCAAATCATCTGAGGAATCGGCAGCTTTTTAGAGGTTCTTCACTGGAATTAGTGACCTATATAACTTTCCCGAATAGGGTTAAGTGGGCTACACTTTGAAGGATGGCTCAGGATTTGAACATCAGGCGTTATGACATGCGTGGGAATCGGCATGCTGGATTCCTGCACGGTCTGGACGCTTTTTTTAATCATACAATCTCAATGGAGTGTGTCAAATGATCCGAGAAAAGGTAACAATTGATGCCAATGAAGCCGTTGCATATGTGGCATACCGGCTCAGTGAGGTGATTGCCATTTACCCGATCACCCCATCCTCCGGCATGGGTGAATTTGCCGATGCCTGGTCTGCCAGCCGCATTCCCAATATCTACGGAACGGTTCCGCTTGTGGCGGAACTGCAATCGGAAGGTGGTGCTGCCGGTGCCGTGCATGGTGCGCTGCAGACCGGTTCCCTGACCACCACGTTCACTGCCTCCCAGGGCTTGCTCCTGATGATTCCAAATATGTATAAAATCGCCGGTGAGCTGACCTCCACGGTCTTCCATGTTTCGGCTCGTTCCCTGGCAGCCCAGGCGCTTTCCATTTTTGGGGATCACTCGGACGTGATGGCAACCCGCCAGACTGGCTGGGCACTGCTATGCTCCCGTTCCCCCCAGGAAGCCCAGGATATGGCATTGATTTCCCAGGCAGCTACACTGGAAGGGCGCATCCCGGTCCTGCATTTCTTTGATGGATTCCGCACATCGCACGAAGTCAACAAGATTGAGCAGATCACCGTGGATGATATGCGTGCCATGATTAATGATGACCTGGTTCTGGCGCATCGCAACCGGGGTCTCACGCCCGATAACCCGGTACTGCGCGGTACCGCCCAGAACCCGGACGTGTACTTCCAGGCTCGCGAAACAGTTAATCCGTATTATCAACAGTTCCCCGCCATCGTTCAGGCGCAAATGGATAAATTTGCAGGACTGGTTGGTCGGCAATATCACCTGTTTGATTATGTTGGCGCACCGGATGCGGAACGCGTGATCATCGTCATGGGCTCTGGTGCTGAGACTGCCGAGGAAACCGCCAAATACCTGGTTGGCAAGGGCGAGAAGGTCGGCGTTTTGACAGTTCACCTCTACCGACCGTTTTCCGTGGAGCATTTCCTCAAGGCACTGCCAGCTACAACCCGATCCATTGCTGTTCTCGATCGCTGCAAGGAACCCGGTTCGGCAGGTGAACCCCTGTACGTGGATGTAATCACCGCGCTTTCTGAAGGTCTGGCTGCAGGAACTGCCCCCTTCAAAACCATGCCGGTTGTCATTGGTGGTCGGTATGGTCTTTCCTCCAAGGAATTTACGCCCCCCATGGTCAAGACGGTATTTGAAGAACTTGCCAAGCCCGAACCCAAGAACCACTTTACCGTGGGCATTAACGATGACCTTTCCCACACCAGCCTTTCCTACGACCCCACCTTCAGCATTGCTTCCGCGGATGTCAAGCGCTGCATGTTCTTTGGCTTGGGCTCCGATGGTACCGTGGGCGCCAACAAAAACTCGATCAAGATCATTGGTGAGGAGACTGAATATGGCGCACAGGGTTACTTTGTGTATGACTCCAAGAAATCCGGTTCGGTGACCATTTCCCACCTGCGCTTTGGTCCCGGCGAAATCCGCGCCCCGTACCTGATTGGGCTGGGCGATGCCAACTTTGTTGCCTGCCACCAGTTCAACTTCCTGGAGCGGCTGGATATGCTTAAGTATGCCGCCCCGGGTTCCGTCTTCCTGTTGAACAGCATTTACGGTCCGGAAGAAGTTTGGGACAAACTACCCATGGAAGTCCAGACCACCATCATTGACAAGAAAATCCGTTTCTACGTGATTGATGCCTATGAGGTGGCACAGAAGACTGGCATGGGCGGGCGCATCAATACCATCATGCAGACCTGCTTCTTTGCCATCAGTGGCGTGCTGCCCCGTGAGGAAGCAATTGAACAGATCAAGAAGAGCATCAAGAAAACCTACGGCAAGCGTGGCGAAGCAGTTGTCCAGCGCAACTTTGAAGCAGTGGATCAGACACTGGAGAACCTTTATGAAGTCAAGGTGCCTGGAAAGGTGACCAGCAACTTCACCCGCCGGGCTCCTGTACCTGCGGAAGCCCCGGAATTTGTGCGCGATGTGCTTGGACCGATGATCAGCTATAACGGTGATGATCTGCCAGTCAGCCTGCTGCCGGTGGATGGAACTTATCCCACAGCAACCGCCCGCTGGGAAAAGCGCAACATCTCGCTGGAAATCCCCGCCTGGGATCCCGATACCTGTATCCAGTGCGGCAAGTGTGCCTATGTTTGCCCGCATGCTGTCATTCGGATTAAAGTATATGATCCGGCTGTGCTTGAACATGCACCGGCAACTTTCAAGTCCACCGAGGCAAAATTCAAGGAATTCCCCGGCATGCGCTACACCATCCAGGTGGCGCCCGAGGATTGCACCGGCTGTGGTCTGTGCGTGGAATCCTGCCCTGCCAAGAACAAGACCCAGGTGGGTCTCAAGGCGATCAACATGGTGGAACAGCCTCCCATTCGTGAGACCGAACGCGTAAACTGGGACTTCTTCCTCACCATTCCGGAAGCCGACCGGACTGTCTTCCAGCCCACCACCGTCAAAAACTCCCAGTTGTTGGAACCCTTATTTGAATTCTCCGGCGCTTGCGCTGGCTGTGGTGAAACACCTTATCTCAAGCTGCTCTCCCAGCTCTTTGGCGACCGGACCGTGGTTGCCAATGCCACCGGTTGTTCCTCAATCTACGGTGCCAACCTGCCCACCACCCCATGGGCGCATAACAAGGAAGGCCGCGGACCGGCATGGTCGAACTCCCTGTTTGAGGATAATGCTGAATTTGGCTTGGGGATGCGATTGACGCTGGATAAGCGCCTGGAATTTGCCCATGAATTGCTTGCCGAACTGGCGGGTGAGATGGGTGAAGATTTTGTTGCAGAAATCCTCAACGCAGATCAAAGCAATGATGCCGGCATCCAGGCACAGCGCACGCGGGTTGTGGAATTACGCAAACGACTGGCGCAAAGCCGCAATGCCCGCGCCCGCTACCTCAACGAGATTGCAGATATCCTTGTTCGCAAGAGCGTATGGATCATTGGCGGTGATGGTTGGGCGTATGATATCGGATACGGCGGTCTGGATCATGTTCTAGCATCGGGACGCAATGTGAATATCCTTGTCCTCGATACGGAAGTGTATTCCAATACCGGCGGTCAGGCATCCAAGTCCACACCGCGGGCAGCAGTTGCCAAGTTTGCTGCCAATGGCAAGGGGCTGCCCAAGAAAGACCTTGGCATGATTGCCATGGCATATGGTTATGTGTATGTTGCCAAAGTTGCCATGGGTGCCAATGACGCCCAGACGTTGAAAGCCTTCCTTGAAGCAGATGCCTACCAGGGTCCCTCCCTCATTATTGCCTACTCCCACTGTATTGCCCACGGTATTGACATGCGCAAGGGACTTGACCAGCAGAAGCTTGCGGTACAATCGGGCATCTGGCCGCTGTACCGGTACAACCCGGCGCTGGTGGATGAAGGCAAGAATCCGCTGACCATTGATAGCAAGGATCCGACGGTTTCGGTGCAGGATTATGCTTACAATGAAACCCGCTACCGGATGCTGGTGCAGAGCGATGAAGCCCGGGCGGAGATGCTGATGAACCAGGCGCGTGAGGATGTCTCCCGCCGCTGGGAACTTTACCGGCAGATGGCTGCCATGTCCTACAAGAAGGACGAGGAATAGTTGTTTCAACCACCCTTCCCCTGCCCATTGGGCAGGGGAAGGTGTTATTTTCTGAGTTAAGGAGACGAGCAGATGATCGATTTATCAACCCAATACCTGGGTCTAAAACTGAAAAATCCCCTGGTTGCATCGGCTTCGCCCCTTTCCAAGAAGGTGGATACAGTCAAAAAGCTGGAGGATGCTGGTATTGGCGCGGTGGTGATGTACTCGTTGTTTGAGGAGCAGATCATCCACGAAAGCCATGCCCTGGATTACTTCCTCAGCCATGGTACGGAATCCTTTAGTGAAGCCCTGACCTATTTCCCGGACATGGAACATTACAATGTGGGACCGGATGGGTACCTGGACATGATCCGCAAGCTGAAGGAAAGCGTACAGGTTCCGGTGATTGCCAGCCTGAATGGCATTTCCACCGGTGGTTGGGTGGACTATGCCTGCAAAATGGAACAGGCGGGTGCAGATGCCCTGGAATTAAATATTTATTTCCTGCCCACTGACCTGGAACTGGAAGGGATTGCGCTCGAAGATGCATATGTGGAACTGGTGCGCAGTGTGCGCGCCCAGGTGAAAATTCCACTGGCTGTCAAGTTAAGCCCATACTTCACTGCCCTGCCTAATTTTGCCCGCAAGCTGGTTGGCGCTGGCGCCAATGGCTTGGTCCTGTTCAACCGTTTTTACCAGCCGGATTTGGATATTGAAACCCTGGAAGTGGTTCCCGACCTGGTTCTTTCCACCTCGGACGAACTGCGCCTGCCTCTCCGCTGGACGGCAATCTTGTACGGACGCTTGCAGGCTGACCTGGCATTGACCACCGGCGTTCACAGCGTGGAGGACGTGGTCAAGGCAACCATGGCGGGTGCCCGTGTCAGCATGATGGCTTCCGAACTGCTGTCCAGGGGCATTGGACGGGTTTCGGAAATTCTTGCAGACCTGGAAAAATGGCTGGAAACCTATGAATATCACTCCATTCAGCAGATGCTGGGCAGCATGAGCCAGCAGGCAGTTGCCGACCCTGCTGCTTTTGAGCGTGCAAACTACATGAAGGTTTTACAAAGCTTTGATCGTCGCCTGTAATAAAAGATTACTGTAAAAAAACTCCCCCAACTGGGGGAGTTTTTTGTTTTTGACTTGAATAATGGATTGTAAATTCGATGAAATTTTACAAGCAGGTTCCATCGAACTGAATTATGCCTATTCTATGTCTGGAGCGCTCTCGTTGGGTCGGCGATGGCGATACACAATTCGACCGCGCGTCAGGTCGTAGGGGGACATTTCCACGCGCACCCGGTCACCCAGCAGGATGCGGATGTAATATTTTCGCATTCTGCCTGATAAATATGCCAAAACGGTATGACCGTTATCCAGGCGGACCCGAAACTGGGTTGCCGGAAGGGCTTCCACAATAATTCCTTCCACCTGAATTTTCTCTTCTTCTTTTGCCATAAAACCTCCTTTTAAAGAACGGCACCCAACCAGGAAATCGGCAGGTGATCGAACAACCTATTCCCCGCCATGGGTGTACTGGCGACGCTTGATGCGGCGGATGGCTTTCTTCTTCTCCACCCGGCGCAACTCACTCTTGGATACAAACCATCGCTTGCGGCGCACAGTGCTGAGGACACCGCTCTTTACAATTTTCTTGCGAAACCGCTTGAGCAGTTGATCCTGGCTTTCATTTGGGCGTAAAACAACAATCGGCAATTCTCTCACCTCCCTTCTGAAGGGGGACTAAAAAACTCGGCTTAGTCCACAGAACACAGCCGAGCCAGTTGGCAGAAGGAAGGTTTGACAATCCTCGGAAGCGTTCAGGGCATTGACCTCACTTAAAAGTACATGCGTTTCCCAAAAGTATGGGGTACAAGCGCGTTCTATTATACCTCTACTTAATCCAGAATGGAAGAGCGATTTCCCGGGTCTCCATGTTGGAGAGCGGGTATAATCGGGATACCCACCCTGTTTGGATGGAACAACGAATGAAAAAAGCGATTTTCCTAATTCTCATTTTCCTGCTGCTCCTTGCGGGCTGCAACATGCCCCGCTCGTCCGAAACCAGCCACCCGGAGCCGACAACAACCCTGACTCCGCAGGTTTCTGCAACCCCCCAGCCTTCCCCCACACCAACACCCACGCCGCTTCCTGCAGTTCGAATTGAGCAGGGGGATCAGGCAATCCTGCAGGGCGACTACCAGCAGGCTGTGGAACAATTCCAGGCAGCCGAGGTCACTGCTCCGGATGCGGAAACCCGGGCGGCTGCGCTGTTGGGGACTGGTCAGGCGCTCTCGACGGATGGAAATTGCCCGGATGCCATCCCAGTTCTGGAAAAACTGATAAGCGAGTATGGACAAACCACTTCGGCTGCGCCTGCCTCCTACTGGCTGGCGGAGTGTTACCAGTTGGGGGGTGCTTATCGTCAGGCGGCAGCCCTGTATGAAAATTACATCCGCCTTCGCCCCAACGTGTTGGATGCGCTGATGTGGGAGCGCCGCGGAACCGCTCTTCAGGCTGCCGGAGACAGGCTTGATGCCATTGCTGCCTACCAGGCGGCTGTGGACGCATCCCCCAATGGGGATACTGCCAGCCTGCAAATTCGGATTGGACAGAATTACATGGCGCTCAGCGATTATCAGAATGCCATCCGGACGTTTGTCTCACTTCATGAGGCAACCAGTAACGAGTATATCAAAGCCAGCACCAATCTGCTGGCAGGGCAGGCATACATGGCTTTGGGCTTGACTGACCAGGCATTTACCCGTTACCAGGATTCGGTGAATAACTACCCGCGTGCATATGACAGTTATACTGCCCTGGTGGAACTGGTGAACGCCGGGCAGCTGGTGGATGAACTGAACCGCGGTCTGGTGGATTATTTTGCCGGTATGCATGGTCCAGCTATTGAGGCATTTACCAGGTACCTGGAAGCGGGTGGAGAAGATGGCGGCACGGCGCTTTACTACCGGGCGCAATCCCAGCGTGCCAATGGTCAACCGGCGGCGGCTGTTGAGGATTGGAAGGAACTCATCCAGGCATACCCGAATCACCGCTATTTTGCTGCTGCCTGGGAGGATATTGCCGATACCCTCTGGTATCATCTGGATGATTACGCGGGCGGCGCGCAAACATTGCTTGATTATGTTGCCCTGTACCCGGGGTCGGATGTCTCTCCGAATTACCTGTACCAGGCAGGGCGTATTTTGGAGCGCGGGGGATATCTGACCCAGGCAGCTGATACATGGGAACGGATCATTAATGAGTATCCCTCCTCGGAGGATGCATATCCCGCCCTGTTTCAGGGAGGAATCACCCACTACCGGCTGGGGAATTATGACCGCGCCCTGGTCATCTTTCAGCGCCTGCTGGTGCTTGCCGGGAGCGGCGAGGACCAGGCGCGGGCGTACCTTTGGGTTGGGAAAACCCAGCTTGCCCGGGGGGACACAGCCAGTGCCAGGGTTGCCTGGAATGAGGCTGTCCAACGGGACCCCACCGGGTATTACAGCGAGCGGGCAGATGAGTTGTTAAATGAAAAAGAACCCTTCATACCACCAGCGGTGTATGATTTGGCTTACGACCTTGAAAAGGAAAAATCGCTTGCAGAGGTCTGGCTGCGTGCCACTTTCTCCTTCTCCCAGGATACAGACCTTTCCGGATTGGGTGAACTATCCACCAATCCGCGCTACATTCGCGGGCAGGCGTTGTGGGAATTGGGTTTGTATGAATCCGCCCGGAATGAATTTGAAGCCCTGCGGTTGGAATGGCGCAACGATCCCATTGTGACATACCGGCTGATGAATGACCTGTTGGACCGTGGGATTTATCGATCGGCAATCCTGGCTTGCCGCCAGATTCTGACTCTGGCGGGGCTGGATGACGCGCCGGCATTGTTATCCCGGCAGCACAGGTGGAGGGTTTGCATCCTCTCCTGTTGCTCAGCGTCATTCGGCAGGAAAGCCTGTTTGAGGGATTTGCCGAGTCAACTGCCGGGGCGCGCGGACCCATGCAGATCATGCCTGCAACCGGTCAGGAAATTGCCAATTCCATGAGCTGGCCGGTTGGTTACACATCTGCAGACCTGTATCGCCCGTCCATCAACATCCCGCTGGGTGCGCGCTATCTCTCCCGCCAGATCATTTATTTCAATCAGGAGATTTATACTGCTCTGGCAGCTTATAACGGTGGACCAGGTAACGCGACTGCATGGCGTGAATTATCCGGCAGTGACCCCGACCTGTTTCTGGAAACCATCCGGTACGAGGAAACCCGGACGTATATTAAGCATATTTTTGAAAATTTTAAAATCTATGCGGAAATCTACGAACGAAATCCATAGACTGCAACCAAAGCAAAAGTGCAGCCAATCGGGCTGCACTTTTGATAAATTTCCGAATTCCTAGATGAGCATCAGGAGCGGATTTTCCAGGTATTCCGCCATTGCCTGCAGGAATTGGGCTGCCTCCGCCCCATCGGTGATGCGATGGTCTGCAGAGAGGGTGATTTTGAGCACCATGCCCGGCTTGATTTGACCATCCTCCACCACTGGCACTTCCTGGACGGAACCCACAGCCAGGATGGCTGCCTCAGGCGGGTTGATGATGGCAACAAAACTGTCCACATCAAACATACCCAGGTTGCTGATGGAAAATGTTGAACCCTCAATGTCATCCGGTCGAACCTTTCCGTCTCTTGCCCGGGTGACCATTTCGCGAACTTCCCGCGAAATGACACGCAGCGGCTTCTGGTCTGTATTCCTGTTCACCACCGTCAGCAAGCCCCCTGGTACTGCCACAGCGACACCAACATTAACATCGCCGTGCCGCAGGATCACATCACCGTTCAGCGAGGCATTCAGGTTGGGATACCGCCGTAATGCCAGCCCGGCTGCCTTGATTATAAAATCATTGACGGAAATTTTTTCCCCCTCCGGCAGTGTGCTGTTGATTTTCTTGCGCAGGCTCATTAATTCATCCACCCGGCAGGCATGGGTGACATAAAAATGGGGGACCTGCTGCTTGGATTCCACCAT
>JAGVUS010000401.1 GCA_019136175.1 Chloroflexota bacterium
TCCTGGCAACTCAATGGGCTCGGCAATGACGAATAACCTGCCCCAGGATGGTTCATTGTTCGCTTCAATACAGGTTTGAAGTACCAGTCTTGAAGGTGCATTATAGATGGTATTGAATAATTCAGTTACAGGGATTGTGGTTGCCGGAGAATCCAGGTCTACAAACGATGAATATGGACTGTTAGGCTCCAGTGCCTGGTATTGATTGATGGCTTGGATTTGATAGTACTCTTGATGTCCATCACCATAGATGAGGATGAGGATATCTCCAGCTTCCAGGCTAAAAAAGGATTTTCCTGCCAGATAATTATGCGCAAGTAAGCCGATGGAACCGTACTGGGATGCCATGGCGAATTGAGTGAGTACATCGGAATCTGATGAAACATAACCGGGCTGATTGGAGGGCTGTTGGGTAACAGGATATGCGATTTTTTTATCTATATAAAGCCCAACGACTTGATGCCCATTTCCGTTCGTTACTTTGCTGGAAAATTCTGCCAGTGATGGAATTAAATCTGCAAAATTGGGAGATGCTGCTCCAAAACGGGATGCTGTCACCGGAATCCGCATAGGAAGGGTATTGAATGTTCCCAGCAGGATGAGTATAAGCATGGTGATGGTAATGTGTTTTCGCCAGTGGTGCATTAAGCAAGCCTCAATATTTTTACATAATGTATCCAGATTATAGAGATCGCATTTGTATTTCGTTAGCGATGTTTGTCAGTAGAAAGTTGTGATTAACAATTTTGTAAATTCTGGTTATGGTATAATTTCTTGTTAGTTTTTCATTCCGTGAAAGTTCAAGGAGCTTGTAGCATGTCAGGTCATTCACATTGGGCAACAATTAAGAGAAAGAAAGGCGCCAGTGATGCAAAGCGGGGGCAAATTTATACCCGCTTGACTCGTGAAATTGTTATGGCGGCGCGCGAGGGCGGGGGAGACATGGATTCCAACTTCCGTTTAAGGCTCGCGGTGGAAAAAGCCAGAGACCAGAACATGCCCAAGGAGAACATTGAACGCGCCGTCAAGCGTGGAACTGGAGAAAGTAAAGATGGCGCAGCGTTTGAAGAAATTTACTATGAAGGCTATGGACCCAATGGTGTTGCGCTGATTATTGAATGCGTAACCGAAAACCGCAATCGGACTGTTGCCGAATTACGGCATATGCTGAGTCGGCTGGGGGGCAATCTGGGTGAGGCTGGATCTGTGGGATGGCAGTTTAAGCGAATTGCCTTTTTCTCGGTGGCGAGTTCAGATTTTGACAAAATTTTTGAACTGGCAGTCGAAGGTGGGGCAGATGATGTCAGCCAGGATGAAGATTCCATCGAAATCATTGCACCTGTTGAATCGTTCAAGAAAATTATTGATCTCCTCAGGGCAGCTGGTGTAACCGTTGAAGAGGCAGGACTTCGAATGATTCCCAACCAGGAAATGGAGCTTAGCGTGGAGGATACCCTCCAGGCAATGAGGGCAATCGAGACGATTGAAGATCTTGATGACGTTCAAAATGTGTTCTCCAACCTGCGGATTTCTGATGAGGCAGTGGCAGCAATGGAGGCTGAATAAGCCCCATGTTGGTCCTGGGGATTGATCCGGGCACGGCAATCACTGGGTATGGACTGGTCAAAGACACACGGGACGGCTTGCAAGTTGTGGATTATGGTGTGATCCTGACCCCAAAAGACCTGCCCCTGCACCAAAGACTATTCCAATTACATACTGAATTAACAAAAATCATTCTTCTCCATCACCCCGATGCCGGGGCGGTGGAGAAGTTGTTTTTTCAAAGGAATGTCACCACCGCCATGTCTGTCGGGCACGCCCGCGGTGTTGTTTTTTTGGCAATGGCGCAGGCGTGTATGCCTGTGGCCGAATATACGCCTATGCAGGTCAAGGAGGCTGTTGCGGGATATGGAGGGGCTGAAAAACGCCAAATCCAGGAGATGGTGCGTGTCCTTTTGGGATTGGATGACATTCCCAAACCGGATGATGCTGCTGATGCATTGGCGGTTGCCATTTGTCATCTCCATTCCTATCGCTTGGATCAATATATTGCAGGAATGGGCGATCAATGATTACCAGTACATCCAATCCTCAAGTGAAGATGATCCGCAAGCTTAAGGACAAGAAGGAACGCCAACAGACTGGTTTATATTACATGGAAGGAATCCGAATAGTCCTGGAAGCACTTCAGATGGATATGCCACTGAAAGAGATCATCCTTGCACCTGAGTTGATTACCGGGCAGGGGATCCATGAGATCTACCAAGAGGTACAACGCCTTGAAATCCCTGTCACCGAGGTAAGTGGGGATGTTTTTCGGTCTTTTTCTGTCAAGGAGGGACCACAGGGAGTTGCAGCAATTGCCCATCAACAATGGACTGATTTGAAGGAATTGATCCCTGTTACCGGGGATGTTTGGGTGGCTTTGGATTCGGTGGCAGATCCTGGAAACCTGGGGACAATCATGCGCACGGTGGACGCAATTGGAGGCAAGGGCGTTATCTTATTGGACCAATCCACAGATCCATATGATTCCACGTCCATTCGGGCAAGCATGGGGGCATTGTTTCACTTGCAAATCATTAAGGCAAACCTTGCTGAGTTTGTACAATGGAAATTGGTGTCTTCAATATCCATCATTGGGACATCTGATTCTGCTGAGATGGATTATCATGATTTCAGATTTCCCGATCCAATTGTCCTGCTGATGGGAAGTGAACGAATGGGGTTGCAGCCACAACACTACAAAATTTGTGAACAGGTTGTTCGAATCCCCATGGTGGGAAGGAGCGATTCATTGAACCTGGCAATTGCAACTGCCGTGATTGTTTATGAAATATTTAATCAGAGGAGGACCAAATGATCTCACTGATCCGGGGACTGGTGGCGGGGCGGGGGGATGATTGCCTGATCATCCAGGTTGGAGGTGTGGGTTTACGTGTATATGTTTCTCCCGCTCTCTTACTGCAGGCAAATGTTGGGTCCGATGTTTCGCTGCATACCCACCTGGTTGTTCGGGAGGACTCCCTGACGCTTTATGGTTTTTTGAGTGAAGAAGAAAGAGATTTATATGTCCTTCTCTTGGGAGCGGATGGAGTGGGTCCCCGAATTGGTCTGAATATTCTCTCTACATTGTCCGTTGATGCCATACGCAGAGCTGTGTTGGCAGAGCAACCGGATATTTTCAGCCGGGTAAGCGGGGTTGGCAGAAAAACCGCTCAGAAGATATTGCTGCATTTACAGGGGAAAATCAAGGGAGAGGTTTCCGGAGAATTAATCCGGCAAATGGACGCTGATTCGGAGGTACTGGAAGCACTTGTTGGGTTGGGTTACAGTGTTGTTGAGGCGCAGGCAGCAATTCAATCCATCCCGAAAGAAACGTCTCAAGATGTGGAGACCCGGCTTCGGATTGCGTTGCAATATTTCAGTAATTAGAACGGTCATCTAAATTTAAGTGGCTGGCAAACTGGACAACGATTGTGGTATCTAGTATCATTAACACTTATCAGGTGGATCCAATCTTCCCCCATTTCTGGAGGTTACATGAGTGACATTATTAAAAATTTGACGTCTGAAATCCAGAGCAAGATTGATTCTTATGAACCCCAGATGGAGGTGCGAAACGTTGGCACTGTCCTGGAGGCGGGTGATGGAATTGCGCGTGCCACAGGATTGGCTGGAGTAAAATCCCAGGAACTGGTTGAATTTGAAAATGGTGTGATTGGGATTGCCTTCAACCTGGAGGAAGAAAAGGTTGGCATTATCATTCTGGGCGAATACTCAGAAATTCATGAGGGAATGCAGGTTCGCACAACGGGACGAATTGCATCGGTACCTGTTGGTGATGGACTCATCGGACGGGTTGTCAACGGGCTTGGCGAACCAATTGATGGAAAGGGTCCGATTCAATTCAACCGTTATCGTCCTATTGAAAGAATTGCGCCGGGTGTTGTCACCCGACAGGATGTTGATACCCCGGTGCAGACTGGGATTATCGCCATTGATAGCATGATCCCGATTGGCAGGGGGCAGCGTGAACTGATTATTGGCGACCGGCAAACTGGTAAATCCGCCCTGGCAATTGATACGATTATTAATCAAAAAGGGAAAGACCTGATTTGCATTTATGTGGCAATTGGACAGAAGAAAGCACAAATTGCCAAGACGGTTGGTATCCTGGAACAGTATGGAGCCATGGCACATACCATTGTGGTGATGGCTGCGGCGGATGAATCAGCTGCCATGCAGTATATTGCCCCTTATGCCGGGTGCGCTATTGGCGAAGAATTTATGGAAACTGGTCGGGATGCATTGGTGATTTACGATGATCTATCCAAGCATTCCTGGGCGTACCGCCAGGTTTCGCTTCTTCTCCGCCGTCCACCTGGACGTGAGGCTTTTCCTGGGGACGTTTTTTATCTGCATTCCCGGTTATTAGAGCGTGCCGCAAGGTTGGCGAACAAGTATGTAATTGTTGCGTCCAGCTTTGAGGGAAAACTGGCGAAAGAGACCGAGTCTGTCAATGGCAGGGTATATGACGGTCCACTTGCCAAGGATGATGCCGGGCACGATCTTAAAGCAATGGAAAACCCAGGGAATTACAAGATTGTGAAAGTGGAAGGGAGCGGCGGATCGCTTACTGCGTTACCCATCATTGAAACACTTCTGGGTGATGTATCCGCATATATTCCCACCAATGTGATTTCCATCACGGACGGACAAATTTACCTGGAAAATAATCTTTTCAATGCAGGCATTCGCCCTGCCATTAATGTGGGTATCTCTGTCTCCCGAGTTGGTGGTTCTGCACAAACCAAGGCAATGAAACAGGTGGCTGGACGTCTTCGTTTGGATATGGCGGCATTTCGTGATCTTGCTGCTTTTGCCCAGTTTGGCGCAGATTTGGACAAGGCAACCCAGAGCCAATTGAACAAGGGGCTGCGCCTGCAGGAAGTCTTGAAGCAGCCGCAATACGAACCAATTCCACTGGAACAACAGGTCATGATCCTATTCGCTGCGGGGAATGGATATACAGACGGTATTCCTGTTGAAAAAATCCGCAGTTGGGAACTTGGATTCTTGAGGTATATGGAAGTATCTCATCCGGAAATTGGAAAGGATATTGCAGAACGAAAAATGATCACTCCCGAAACTGAGAAAAACCTCCGGGAGGCTATTCAAGCCTTTAATTCCAACTGGAAGTAATCCGGGAGTGAATTATGCCATCCATTCGTGAAATGCGGCTCCGGATTCGGAGTATCAAGAACCTCTCCCAGGTAACCAGCGCCATGGAAACTGTCAGCGCGAGTAAAGTTCGACGCGCCATGCAGGCTGTGCAGGCGACAAGACCATATGCTGAAAAAGCCTGGCAAGTACTGGTTCATCTGGCAAATCAACCGGTGCATAATTTGCATCCACTGCTGAGCGAACGCACGAATGTGAACCGGGTTCTTGTCTTAATGGTGTCTTCCGACAGGGGACTGGCAGGATCCTATAACGTCAATATATTACGGCAAACCTTGTTGACGTTTAACTCATTTGAAGTCCCCGTCTCTTACATTACTGTTGGGAAAAAGGGCAGGGATTTGCTGGTTCGCAGGCGAAAAAATGTCATTGCGGAGTTTACCAATCTTCCCAGCCCGCCAAGTTTTCTTGATGTTTCACCAATCGGTCGTATTGCAGTGGATCAATTTTTGAGTGGAGAGGTTGACCAGGTTTACATTGCCTATACAGAATTCCACACCATGCTGAAACAGGAACCGGTCATCAGAAAGCTGCTTCCAATGACCATGGAAGAAAGCGATCCATCGGGACAAAACCATCATGTTTTTAGCTACGAACCGGATGGAGCTGAAATCTTAAACCAGATTGTTCCCTGTTTTACAGCCATCCAAATCTACCAATCCATTCTTTCTTCGCAAGCAAGCGAGCATGCCGCTCGAATGGTTTCGATGCGGAACGCAACCGATAATGCACTGGAGTTGATTGGTTTTCTTCAGCTTCAATACAACAAGGCTCGACAGCAAAGTATTACCAGCGATATGTTGGATATTGTAGGTGGTGCAGAGGCACAAGCATCATCATGAGTTTAAAATATTATCCCAAGATTATTTTGGAGGGCATGGAATGGCACAACCAACCGGACATATAGCGCAGGTGCTTGGAAGCGTGGTTGATGTAGCGTTTGCAGAGGGAGACCTGCCCCAGATTTATGAGGCTTTGGATGTGTTGCGACCAGAGGAAGGCAATCTGGTACTGGAAGTGCAAAGGCACCTGGGTGAAAATCATGTGCGTTGCGTAGCCATGGATACCACGGATGGATTGCAACGCGGTTTGCAGGTTCAAAGGACGCATGCACCAATCCGGGTACCTGTAGGAGCTTCCACGCTGGGAAGGGTCTTTAATGTGCTTGGTGAACCCGTTGATGGGAAAGGCGAGGTTCACGCAAGTGAATATTATCCGATTCATCGCCCAGCCCCGGTTTTTGCGGAACAATCCACCCGCGTGGAAGTATTTGAGACAGGTTTGAAAGTCATTGACCTGATTGCGCCGTTCACAAAAGGCGGCAAGACTGGAATTTTCGGTGGTGCAGGTGTGGGCAAAACTGTAATTATCCAGGAATTGATCCGATCGATTGCAACAGTACACCAGGGTAATTCAGTGTTTGCAGGTGTGGGTGAGAGAACCCGCGAAGGGACCCAGCTGTACCGTGAAATGCTGGAATCGGGCGTTATGAAAGATACCGTTATGGTGTTTGGGCAGATGAATGAGCCCTCCGGTGTCCGCTTGCGGATTGCACTTTCCGCACTGGCAATGGCGGAATACTTCCGTGACCAGGGACGAGACGTGCTGCTTTTTATTGATAATATCTTCCGGTTTACCATGTCTGGCTCGGAAGTGTCTGCATTGCTGGGGCGCATGCCTTCTGCAGTGGGTTACCAGCCAACTCTCGCCACAGAAATGGGCGAGCTGCAGGAGCGGATTACCTCGACCAAGTACGGGTCCATCACGTCCATGCAGGCTGTTTATGTACCGGCAGATGATTATTCTGACCCGGCGCCAGTGGCGACTTTCACCCACCTGGATGCGACCATTGCACTTGAGCGTTCCATTGCAGAAAAAGCAATTTATCCGGCGGTGGATCCGCTGGCTTCCACATCCAGAATTCTTGATCCCAGGATTGTTGGTGAGGAGCATTATTCCACGGCTCGTGAAGTCCAGCGGGTTTTACAGCGCTATAAGGATCTGCAGGATATCATTGCCATTTTGGGAATTGATGAATTGAGCGAAGACGACAAAGTCATCGTCTCCCGCGCCCGAAAAATTGAACGATTCTTCTCCCAACCCATGTTTGTGGCAGAGCAATTTACCGGACAGCCCGGTCGGTATGTTACTTTACGAGAAACCGTCCGCGGATTCAGGGAAGTCCTGGATGGAAAACACGATCAATTACCCGAACAGGCATTTTATATGGTCGGGACAATTGATGATGCCGTGGAGAAAGCGGAAAGATTGGCGAAAGAGTAACAGGAGATTTTATGCCCATTCGTTGTGATATCGTATCACAGGACCGGATTGTATTTTCCGGGGATGCCGACCTAATTCTTCTTCCGGGCGTGGAGGGCGTGATGGGCGTCCTTCCGGATCACTCCAACTTGTTAACCGTTTTACAATTTGGGGTAATTACTGTACGTACTGCCCGCGATGAGCAATACTTTACCGTTGCTGGCGGAGTCGCTGAAATTCAGCCAGATCATGTGACGGTAATGGCGGATGCAGCAGAAAATGTCCTTGAAATTGATATTGAGCGGGCAGAAGCAGCAAAAAAGCGGGCTGAGGAGACGCTTGCCCAGGGATTGCCAGCTGATTCGGATGTTTACCTGACCCAAATGGCTGCTTTAAGGCGTTCAACCATGCGCCTGGATGCTGCCAGGCGGTACAAATCCAGGAAATCACGCCAGGATTAAGGTTAACTGGGCAGATGTTGAAAAATATTGAAATGAAAGGTTAAATTCGAGAATGCCTGTATTTTCTCGTGAGCTGGGCATTGACCTTGGAACAATGAATACGGTCATTGCCGAGGGCAATCAGATTTTGTTGGAAGAGCCGACGGTGGTTGCCATCGTCATGGAAGAACAGAAAATTGTGGAATGGGGACGTGCAGCAAAGGATATGGTTGGGCGTGTCCCGGAATCCATTGAAGTTGTTCAGCCATTGCAGCATGGAGTTATCGCTGAATACGAGGTGACGGAGCGGATGCTCCAGTATCTGATCAAGCGATTAACCGGTTCCATGCTCTTTTTTCGTCCACGCGTGATGATTACTGTCCCATATGGAGTGACCAGTGTGGAAAGCCGTGCAGTTCATGAGGCTGGTTTGGGTTCTGGAAGCCGGGAAGTGTATCTCATTCGGCAGCCATTGGCGGCAGCCTTGGGTGTGGACCTTCCCATCGGGACTCCGCTGATTGGACAGCCTACTGCAGAACAAATCAAGATTCAAATTGGGGCTGCCATTTCACTTGAAAATCCCTTGTCGTTGGAAATTCAAGGGCAGGACCGGGTGACCGGTTTGCCCCGTCCCATTACCCTTGCGACAGATGATATTGTTGAGGCATTGGAGGAGCCGCTCGCAGAACTGGTGCAGCTGGTGAAGCGTGTTTTGGAAAAAACTCCCCCTGAATTGATCTCCGATATTATTGACCGCGGGGTGGCATTATGCGGTGGTGGAGCATTATTGCGCGGGGTTGAAAAATATCTGACCAAGTCCCTGGGTATTCCGGCGTATCTTGTGGATCACCCAACCACCTGTACTGCCCAGGGGGCAGCCAGGGCATTGGGAATGCGGGAGGCTTTGCGCCGGAGTTTAATCCGCGTTTAGGGATTAATTTGCCTGTATGTAAGTGCACTCCAACAGAGAGTGCACTTTTTTTGAAGGTTATCA